>NZ_JBYTEO010000010.1:0-128727 GCF_058791355.1 Pseudomonas sp. EB271-G4-1 | reverse complement strand
GCGCGGCTAAACCGGCGTCCTGCCGGTTTCCCCACTGCGCAATGCCTGCGTTCGGCCATCGTGGTTAATGGGGCGCCCGCGATCAAAAGCAAAGCGAGGCGGCCTTATAGCCGACCTGACTTTTTCGGGCGCACCTGGATCCCCTGTAGGAGCCAGCCTGCTGGCGATGGACGTCAACGATAACGCGCACTGTCTGGATGAGCGCGTCGCCCGGAAGTCCATCGCGAGCATGCTCGCTCCTACAGGCGTTATCCCTGTGCCCGCAGCCGCTGCGCCGCCTGGCGCAACAGCTGTTCTGTCGCGCTCCAGCCCAGGCAGCCGTCGGTGACCGAAACACCGTACTTCAGCGACGGCCCCAGCGGTTGGCAGCCCTCGAACAAATGACTTTCGATCATCATGCCGATCAGCGAGCGATCACCCTGCAGGCGTTGTTCCAGTACATCGTTGAACACGGCGGGCTGGCGCAGTGGGTCTTTACTGCTGTTGGCGTGGCTGCAGTCGACCATGACCCGGGCCGGGATCTTCAGGCGGGTCAAGTCAGCGTGCACGCGGGCGATGCTGGCGCGATCGTAGTTCGGGCCGTGATGACCGCCGCGCAGCACCAGGTGGGTGTCTGCATTGCCCGGAGTCTGGATGATCGCGGGATGGCCCTGGCTGTCGACACCGAAATGGCGATGTGGATGGGCGGCCGAGCGCATGGCGTCACAGGCCACGCCGACACCGCCGTCGGTGCCGTTCTTGAAGCCTACCGGCATGCCCAGGCCGCTGGCCATCTCCCGATGGATCTGCGATTCGGTGGTGCGAGCGCCAATGGCCACCCAGCTCAGCACGTCATCGAAGTAGCCGGCGGCCATCGGTTGCAACAGTTCAGTGGCCACCGGCAAGCCGAGCATGAGCATTTCACGCATCAGTTCGCGGGACAGGGTCAGACCGCCGGCCATGTCATCGCTGCCATCGAGGTGCGGGTCGTAGGCCAGGCCTTTCCAGCCGACCGTGGTGCGAGGTTTTTCGACGTAGGCGCGCATCACCAGGAGCATTTGGTCGCTGACGTCGGCGGCCAGGCGGGCCAGGTTCTCGGCATATTCGAGCGCTGATTTCGGGTCGTGGATCGAGCAGGGGCCCACGATGACCAACAGGCGCGAGTCTTTCCCGTCGAGGATCGCGCGAACCGCCTGGCGGTGAGCGGCGACTTGGAGGGCGAGGGTGTTGCTCAGTGGCAATTGCTGTTTGAGTTGCAACGAGCTTGGCAGGCGCAGGGTCAGCGCTTCGTTGGCAGGGTTGAGGGTCGACAGTGGCAGAGCAGAGACGGACGAGTTCATGTTCAGGCTTCCTGGGCGGCGGCGGGTTGTTCCCGCGCGCTCGGCCCTACTGGGGTGTTCGACAATTGGCCGGATTGGCTGCGTGTGTGTGCTTGCCACCTGTGGGTGACCGATCGGAGGCGGCAGGCTGTCCCGAGCGGAGGGTGGTAAATCGCCAGGCGCTAAAACTGTCGTGACGGTAATAAGTGGCGTAGTTCATTTCGTGAATCCTCTTGATGGCGGTGTGTCGCTAAATAAGTGGCGGGCCCAAAAAACAAAACCCCCGGTCGGGAGGCCGACCGGGGGTTGAAAATTCTCTGGTGGCGACCCGTTTGAAGTGGGCGCCGTGTGGGTATCAGGCGCGCCAGTGGCTAAACCAATACCCAAAATAAAAGCTTGCCGGAGCGCACGCGTCGTTCACCCGGGCAGACGCAACCGAGCGCGGGGCGCTGGCGGTACGAAGCGGTGGGTGGGCATTGAACATGGTCGATCTCCGATGAGTGCACCGAGCTTACTAGAGGGCGGTGCGAGGTTTCAATCAGAAAATGCTATCGATCATCAAAGGCGATTTCTATCGCTTGAGTGCCCGTGCGCTTGTGGCACACACTCCCTGTTTTTGAAAACAACCCACCCTCCCAGGATCGAGCATGACGCCATTACCTGATGTTCGCCGCGGCTTGCCGGATCTCGACTGGCGCCGGGCAATGGACTGCGACCTCGATTTCGCCCGGGACCTGACGTGCGTCAACATGCTGCGCTATTACATCCAGCACGATCTAGTGTGGCTGGACGAAGCGTTCGATGTCGCCTGGGCCGGGCGTGACAATCGGGTAATGGTGCACGGCGAACGTCAATTGGGGTTCGTCAGTCTCAGTCGGGATGCCAGGGCGCTTTACATCCGCGAACTGCATGTTGGCCAGGCGTTTCGAGGGCAGGGGGTCGGTTCCTGGGTAATCGATCAAGTAGTAGCACTGGCGTGCAGGGAGGGGCGCCAGTGCTTGCGCCTGACCGTTTTTGAAAATAATCCGGCGCGGGCCTTATACGAACGCAAGGGCTTTAAGGTGGTGGGCAAAGACGAGTGTTTCCTGCGCATGGAGCGTGAAGTCTGCTTTGCGACATGCTGAAACACGCTGCCGACAAGCCCTGCAAGACGAATGGAAACTTTTTATATAGCGCTTGGCGCTAGGTCTGCCAGTTGCTTTTTGCTAAGGTGGCGGGCATTCCAAATAAGATCATATCGCGAGGTGTCTGCTTGATTAGGGTGCTAGTAGTCGATGACCATGATCTCGTTCGCACAGGCATTACGCGAATGCTGGCTGACATCGATGGCCTGCAAGTAGTCGGCCAGGCAGAGTCCGGGGAAGAGTCCCTGCTCAAGGCGCGTGAGTTGAAACCCGATGTGGTCTTGATGGACGTCAAGATGCCGGGCATCGGCGGTCTTGAAGCCACTCGCAAATTGTTGCGCAGCCATCCCGACATCAAGGTCGTTGCGGTGACCGTGTGCGAGGAAGACCCGTTTCCCACGCGGCTGTTGCAAGCCGGGGCGGCGGGCTACCTGACCAAGGGCGCCGGGCTGCCGGAAATGGTCCAGGCCATCCGCCTGGTGTTTGCCGGGCAGCGCTACATCAGCCCGCAAATTGCCCAGCAACTGGCGATCAAGTCTTTCCAGCCGACCAACGACTCGCCCTTTGATGCCCTGTCGGAGCGGGAAATCCAGATCGCCTTGATGATCGTCGGCTGCCAGAAAGTCCAGATCATTTCCGACAAGTTGTGCCTGTCCCCGAAAACCGTGAACACCTACCGATACCGCATTTTCGAAAAGCTTTCGATCAGCAGCGATGTCGAGTTGACGCTGTTGGCGGTGCGACACGGCATGGTTGATGCCAGCCTCTGAAAATGACTGAAACCTTCGATCCAAGCGCGTTCCTGTCAACGGTCAGCGGGCGCCCCGGTGTCTATCGCATGTTCGACAGCGATGCGCGCCTGCTCTATGTCGGCAAGGCCAAGAACCTCAAGAATCGCTTGTCGAGCTACTTTCGCAAAACCGGCCTGGCGCCCAAGACCGCTGCGCTGGTTGCGCGTATCGCCCAGGTCGAAACGACTATCACGGCCAATGAAACCGAGGCCTTGCTGCTCGAGCAGACGCTGATCAAGGAGTGGCGTCCGCCGTACAACATCCTGCTGCGCGACGACAAATCCTACCCTTATGTCTTTCTCTCCGATGGCCAGTTTCCGCGCTTGAGCATCCACCGCGGGGCGAAGAAGGCCAAGGGCAAATATTTTGGCCCCTATCCGAGCGCCGGTGCGATTCGCGAAAGCCTGAGCCTGTTGCAAAAGACCTTTTTCGTTCGCCAGTGCGAAGACAGCTATTACAAGAACCGCACGCGGCCTTGCCTGCAATACCAGATCAAGCGCTGCAAGGCGCCTTGTGTCGGCCTGGTCGACCCACAGGTATATGCCGAAGACGTGCGACATTCGGTGATGTTCCTCGAAGGTCGCAGCAATGCGTTGAGCGACGAGTTGTCCGCGGCCATGGAAGAGGCGGCGATCAACCTCGAGTTCGAACGTGCCGCCGAACTGCGCGACCAGATTTCGCTGCTGCGCCGGGTCCAGGATCAACAAAGCATGGAAGGCGGTACGGGCGACGTCGATGTCATCGCCGCGTTCGTCAACCCGGGCGGCGCCTGTGTTCACCTGATCAGCGTGCGCGGCGGGCGAGTACTGGGCAGCAAGAACTTCTTCCCGCAGGTGGGCATTGAAGAAGACGTGTCTGAAGTCATGGCGGCGTTTCTTGGCCAGTACTACGTCAGCAGTCCTGAACGCGACTTGCCGAGCGAGCTGATCGTCAATGTGGTCCACGAAGATTTTCCGACACTGATTGCAGCCATTGACGAGCTGCGCGGTCGCGAACTGACCATCAGCCACCGAGTGCGCGGTACGCGTGCGCGCTGGCAGCAATTGGCGGTGACCAATGCCGAGCAGGCCCTGGGCGCGCGCCTGGCCAACCGACAACACGTTGCCGCGCGGTTCGAGGCCCTGGCCGAAGTGCTCAAGCTGGACGAGCCACCCCAGCGCCTCGAGTGCTATGACATCAGTCACTCCAGCGGGGAGGCGACCGTAGCCTCATGCGTAGTGTTCGGCCCCGAAGGCCCGATCAAGTCCGATTACCGGCGCTATAACATCGAAGGTGTCACGGCGGGCGATGACTATGCCGCCATGCACCAGGCGCTGACCCGGCGCTTCAGCAAGCTCAAGGACGGGGAGGGCAAGTTGCCGGACATCCTGCTGGTCGATGGCGGCAAGGGCCAGCTATCGATGGCCCGTGACGTGCTCGACGAGCTGGCGGTCCCCGACCTGATCCTGCTCGGCGTCGCCAAGGGTGCGACGCGCAAGGCCGGTTTCGAAACCCTGTACCTCAACGATGCCGCCCACGAATTCACCTTGCGCGGTGATTCCCCCGCGCTGCACCTGATCCAGCAGATTCGCGACGAAGCCCACCGTTTTGCGATTACCGGGCACCGTGCGCGACGCGGCAAAACCCGGCGCACCTCGACGCTTGAAGGCGTTGCAGGGGTCGGGCCGACACGCCGGCGCGATTTGCTCAAACATTTTGGTGGATTGCAGGAGCTGTCTCGTGCCAGCATCGAAGAAATCGCCAAAGCCCCCGGGATCAGTAAAAAGCTCGCAGAGTTGATTTATGCAAATCTGCACAGCGAGTAGAATGCCCCCTCACCTCGTAGCCAGTTGTGCCGATGAATATCCCTAATCTGATTACCGTTCTACGCGTCCTGCTCATACCGATCTTCATTTTGCTGTTCTACCTGCCATACCAATGGAGTTACCTGGCGTCAGCCTCGGTCTTCGCCTTCGCCGCCGCCACTGACTGGCTGGACGGATACCTGGCCCGACGCCTGGAACAAAGCACGCCGTTCGGGGCTTTCCTCGACCCGGTGGCCGACAAGCTAATGGTCGCCGTCGCCCTGGTGTTGCTGGTCCAGGAACACGGCAACCTGTGGCTCACGCTGCCGGCCGCTGTGATCATCGGTCGCGAGATCGTGGTCTCGGCCTTGCGCGAATGGATGGCCGAGCTCGGCGCCCGTGCGCACGTGGCCGTATCGAACCTGGGCAAATGGAAAACCGCCGCGCAAATGCTGGCGCTGGTAATCCTGCTGGGCAATCCGTCGGATTTCAGCTTCTGGGTCTTGATGGGTTACGCCTTGCTGATGGTCTCCGCCGGCCTGACATTGTGGTCCATGGTTCAGTACTTGCGGGCTGCCTGGCCGCATCTGAAGACTGACGTGGAAAAGAAATAAAACTTTTTTGAATCAAGGGGTTGACGGGGCTTCTGGATTCTATAGAATGCGCCACACCAAGACGCGGGAATAGCTCAGTTGGTAGAGCACGACCTTGCCAAGGTCGGGGTCGCGAGTTCGAGTCTCGTTTCCCGCTCCAAGTTTTACGCATTTGATGTCGCGCTACTGACAGCAGATGTTTTGAGGCCGAGTAGCAAAATGGTTATGCAGCGGATTGCAAATCCGCCTACGCCGGTTCGATTCCGACCTCGGCCTCCACTATAAATAGCCCCGTAGATCAATGATCTACGGGGTTTTTTATTGCCTGCGAAAAAGCAATGTGTTCCGCAATTTTTGGCATGTGTTCCGCAACCCATCAAAGCGGCCACAAATGAGTGTCCCAAAAGGTGCGCTCATCAGCAAAGCGCCGACAGGGTTGTCGGCGCTTTGAAGACCAAGCCTATTACGCGCTACGCTTGGACGACCGGGATATGACTGTTCACTGCCGCTTCACGGTACTCGGCGATTTGATCGAAGCTGAGGTAGCGGTAAACGTCGGCCGCCATGCTGTCGATGTTGTTCGCGTACTCCATGTACTCTTCGAAGGTTGGCAGCCTGCCCAGGATCGAGGCCACGGCGGCCAGCTCGGCCGAGGCCAGGTAGACGTTCGTGGCGTCGCCCAGTCGGTTCGGAAAGTTGCGGGTCGACGTCGAGACCACGGTCGAGCCGGTCTGCACTCGCGCCTGGTTGCCCATGCACAGCGAGCAGCCTGGCATTTCCATGCGCGCACCGGCCTTGTCGTAAATGCCGTAGTAGCCTTCCTCGGTCAGTTGGTGAGCGTCCATCTTGGTTGGCGGGGCCAGCCATAGTCGGGTAGGGAGGCTGCCCTTGACCTTTTCCAGCAGCTTGCCGGCAGCGCGGAAGTGACCGATGTTGGTCATGCAGGAGCCGATGAACACTTCGTCAATGACCTGGCCCTGAACGGTCGACAGCAGGCGAGCGTCGTCCGGGTCGTTCGGTGCGCAGAGTACCGGCTCCTTGATGTCGGCCAGGTCGATCTCGATGATCTCGGCGTATTCGGCGTCCTCGTCCGCTTCCAGCAGCTCAGGGTTGGCCAGCCAGGCTTCCATTGCTTGTGCACGACGCTCCAGGGTGCGTGCATCGCCGTAGCCTGTGCTGATCATCCAGCGCAGCAAGGTGATGTTCGAGCGCAGGTACTCGGCAATGGCCTTTTCAGGCAGCTTGATGGTGCAGCCTGCGGCGGAGCGTTCAGCCGAGGCATCGGACAGTTCGAAGGCTTGTTCGACGGTCAGTTCGTCCAGGCCTTCGATTTCCAGGATGCGTCCGGAGAAGGCGTTGATCTTGCCTTTCTTCTCGACAGTCAGCAGACCTTGCTGGATGGCGTAATAGGGGATGGCATGCACCAGGTCACGCAGGGTGATACCTGGTTGCAGCTTACCCTTGAAGCGCACCAGCACCGACTCCGGCATGTCCAGCGGCATGACGCCGGTGGCGGCGGCGAAGGCGACCAGCCCGGAACCGGCCGGGAACGAGATGCCGATCGGAAAACGGGTGTGGGAGTCGCCACCGGTGCCGACGGTATCCGGTAGCAGCATGCGGTTGAGCCAGCTGTGGATGATGCCGTCGCCAACTTTCAACGAAACGCCGCCGCGGGTGCGCATGAAGTCCGGCAGGGTGTGATGGGTTTTCACATCCACAGGCTTGGGGTACGCCGCGGTGTGGCAGAACGACTGCATCACCAGCTCAGCCGAGAAGCCCAGGCACGCCAGGTCTTTGAGCTCGTCACGGGTCATGGGGCCTGTGGTGTCCTGGGAGCCGACGGTGGTCATTTTCGGTTCGCAGTAGGTGCCCGGGCGGATGCCGGTCACGCCACACGCCTTGCCGACCATTTTCTGCGCCAAGGTGAAACCCTTGGTGCTTTGAACCGGTGCTTCAGGCGTTTTAAACAGGTCCGAAGGAGGCAGGCCCAGCTCGGCGCGGGCTTTCTCGGTCAGGCCACGTCCGATGATCAGAGGGATACGGCCGCCAGCGCGTACTTCGTCCAACAGCACCGGGGTCTTCAATTCGAAGGTGGTGATAACGTCTTGGGTGCCGTGCTTGCAGACTTTGCCGGCGTGCGGGTAGACGTCGATCACGTCGCCCATGTGCAGTTTCGAAACATCGAACTCGATCGGCAGTGCGCCGGCGTCTTCCATGGTGTTGTAGAAGATCGGGGCAATCTTGTTACCGAAGCAGAAACCACCGGCGCGTTTGTTCGGTACGTACGGGATCTCGTCGCCGAAGAACCACAGCACGGAGTTGGTCGCCGATTTTCGCGAGGAGCCGGTACCTACCACGTCACCGACGTAGGCCACCGGGAAACCCTGGGCCTTGACGGCGTCGATCTGCTTGAGCGGGCCAATGGCGCCAGGCTCTTGCGGCACGATGCCGTCACGGGCCATTTTCAGCATGGCCCGGGCGTGCAACGGGATGTCCGGGCGCGACCAGGCGTCCGGGGCAGGGGACAGGTCGTCGGTGTTGGTTTCGCCTGGCACCTTGAACACACTCAAGCTGTACTTTTCTTCGATGGCCGGGCGGGCGGTGAACCACTCGCCGTCAGCCCAGGATTGCACTACGGCTTGGGCATGCGGGTTGCCAGCCTTGGCTTTTGCAGCGACGTCATGGAAGGCGTCGAACATCAGCAGGGTGTGCTTCAGTTGTCCGGCGGCAACGGCGGCCAATTCTGCATCGTCCAGCAGTTCGACCAAGGTGGCGATGTTGTAGCCACCTTGCATGGTGCCCAGCAGTTCTACAGCGCGCTGCTTGTCGATCAGGGGGGATCTGGCTTCGGCCTTGGCGATGGCGGACAGGAAGCCTGCCTTGACATAGGCCGCTTCATCCACGCCTGGCGGCACGCGATGGGTGATCAGGTCGACGAGGACTGCCTCTTTACCCACCGGGGGATTTTTCAGCAGCTCGACCAGGCCTGCGGTTTGTTCGGCGTTCAGCGCGAGGGGCGGCAAGCCTTCCTCGGCGCGCTCTTGTACGTGACGGTCATAGGCTTGGAGCACGGCAATCTCCTGCGGGGGTAATGGCACGCGAGGTGGGGTAGTGGGACAGTCCATTCCCGGGAAAAAAGCAAAAGCAGGGATTCGGTTTTCACCGAGGGTGACCACCCGTGGCTGCACCGAAAAGAACCTGCTCCTGCAAAACTATAAAATCATTGATTGTCGACACATTGCTATTTAGATGCGAAATCTAAAAGGGTAATTCGCTTAATGCAACTATATTGTCGACACATGGTTGATTTTTGTTCGTCAGAAGACCGCGGAGCGCCTGACGGGCTCCGCTCGAGAAGGTATTGAGGATTGCGAGGCCGCTTGATAGCCGGCCTTGTAGGCGCGAAGCTTGCGCGCGATGGTCGTCAACGATGACGCTGGGCACCGGATACCTTCGGTGCTCTCAGGTTCATCGCCTTAGCCCGGGTGCCTTTGACGTACCGGGCCGATTGCTTTTTTGGGCGTTTCAAAAGCGCCGTGAATGACAGGCCTCGCCAATGATGTCGAGGAAGTCATCGTGGGACACTGGCTTGCTCACGTGGTAATTGAAACCCGATTGCCTGGCTTTTTTCTCGTCGCTGCTGGTGGCATAGCCCGTCAAGGCAATGGCCGGTGTGTGCTTGAGATGGGCGATCTGGCGAATGGCATGCATCAGTTCGTGGCCATTCATGAGCGGCATGCCGATGTCCGAGATGATCACGTCGTAGCTGCTGTCCCTGGCCGCTTTCAGGGCCTTGTGCGGATCGCTGAAGGCATCGACGTGAGCATCCTCCATTTCCAGCAACGTCTGCAGGACTTCCATGACGTCCTTGGAGTCTTCCACCAGCAGCACTTTCTGGCCGATCAGTCGCCCCGACTCACCCGGCCCATGCGGTTGCTCGTTGGCGTGCTGTGGCGCCTGGCACAGTGGCAACAGGACGGTAAACCTGCATCCCCGTCCCAGGCCTTCGGAATGTACATTCACCGAACCGCCGTGGGCTTCCACCAGTTGCCGCACCAACGACAGGCCAATGCCCAGGCCTTCGCGCTGATGGCTGGCATGCTGGTTGTCCGCCTGGCTGAAGAGATCGAACACTTTGTGCAGATTGTCCTGCTCGAGCCCCACGCCGCTGTCGATGACGTCCAGTTGCGCCATGTTCTCGACACGATGGGCGATCAGCTCGATGCGGCCATCCCTGGGCGTGAACTTCAGTGCATTGTTGAGCAGGTTCCAGATGATCTGCTCCAGGCGTGTGCTGTCGGCATCGACCACCAGGGGCGGCTCGGGAGGCTGGGGCAGCTGCAGCGTGACCTCGCACGGATGCTGGTCATTGATCACCACGGTGTAGATATCCTGGAGAATCCGTCCCAGGTCCACCGCCTGCTTTTTCAGCTTGAGCTTGCCGGTGCGCACCCGGGCGACGTCCAGCAGGTCGTCGATGATCCGCGCCTGGCTGGCGACCGCATCGCAGATGGTGTTCACGGCTTTCATCGCCGGCCCGGCGGATTTGGTCATCGGCAGGCGCCGCAGCAGTTCGGCATTGAGCTGGATGAGATTGAGCGGGTGCTTGAGTTCGTGGGACATCACCGCAAAGAACTCGTCCTTGAGGTGACTGCTGGTCTGGGTCTCGGCCAGTTGCTGGCTTTGTTGGTCATGCATGCGCTTGTGACCGGTGAGGTCGCGGGCAATCTTCACGTAGCCCTGCAGGCTTTCCCCCTTGAGCAAGGCGACTTCGCCACTGCAATAGAAGCGGCTGCCGTCCTTGCGCAAGTGCCAGCGCTCGTCTTCGCCGCGCCCATGTTTGCGTGCCGCCGCAAGTTCGGCTTCAGGCACGCCCTCGGCGCGGTCCTCGGGAGTGAAGATCAGGTCATAGCAGGCGCCGAGCACTTCGTCCTTGGCGTAACCGAAAATCAGCTGCGCGCCGGTGTTCCAGTCGGTAATCACACCATGCTCGTCGAGAATGATGATCGCGAAGTCGTGGGTGCTTTGCGCCACCAGACGCATGCGTTCCTCACCCAGGCGCAGCTCGTCTTCGGCGGCGCGCCGCTTGCTGATGTCGATGAAGGTCAGCACCGTGCCGTCGATATGATCCTCGCTGGAACGATAGGGCAGCAATCGGGCGATGTACCAGCGTTGGTCGTTGCTGCTGACCTCGCGCTCGATCATGTTCAGCGATTCGAAGACGGTCGCCGCGTCCTCGGCCATCTGCGGGTAATCGAGGCGGTGGGTGATGTCCATCAACGAGCGCCCGGTGTCGACCGGCAGCATGCTGAAGATGTCCGTGGCCCTGGGGGTGAACCAGCGGATGCGCATGTTGCGATCGACGAACACCGTGGCGATGTCGGTGGAGGTAATCAGGTTGGAAAGGTAGTCGTTGATCTTGTCGGTTTCTTCAACCTTGGTTTTGAGCTCGTAGTTGACCGTCAGCAGTTCCTCGTTGATCGACTGCAGCTCTTCCTTGCTGGTCTCCAGCTCTTCGGTAGCTGAACGCAACTCCTCGTTGATGGCCTGCATTTCTTCGTTGGACGCCTTGAGCTCTTCGCTGGAGACCTCCGATTGCTCGATGGTCTCCTGCAAATGCAGCTTGGTACGTTGCAGCTCTTGTTCGAGATTGCTCAACATCCGGTTTTCGGTCTGGCCAGAGACGCTGGCGAGCGAGTCCTGAGGCTCGACTTCGCGCTCCTCAAAGATCACCAGGACGTATTCGTTTTCGGTCTCGTCGTCCTTGTAGGGGTGAGCGGTCAGGTCGACCAGATAGCTGCGCCGCTCACGCTCGATTCGCACTTTGCGCGAGGTCGCTGGCGTGCCGGCCTGCTGCACCTGAAACAGCGTGGTGCGGATCTCCAGTCGCAGGTCCGGATGGGCCAGCGTCAGCAAGTTGCGCGACAACTCGCCCGCCACATAACGCAGGAAGCGCCCAGCACCTTCGGTGATGTGCAGGATATTGGCATTGGCATCGACGATGATGCTCGGCGGCGCGGCCTTTTCCAGGGCGCGCAAATGGATATCGGCATAGGACGTCTTGCGTGCGGATTGAGCGACGACGGGGCTGCTGGCGATGGTCGTGCGCACGTAGCCACCGCGAGGCATGGCCGGTGCCCGTCGGGTATGGGTCAGGCCACTCTTGGCGCGGAAGATGCGGTTGCGTTTGTCCACGGGGGTGAACAGGTCCAGGCAAGCGTCAGCGGACTCGGAGGTCCCCAGGAACAGGTAGCCGCCCGGGCGCAAGGCGAAATGGAACATTTGCATGATGTCGCGTTGTACGTCGCGGTCGAGGTAAATCAGCAGGTTCCTGCAGACGATCAGGTCGATTTGCGAAAACGGCGGGTCCAGCAACAGGCTGTGCTTGGCGAACAGCACTTTCTCGCGGACTTCCTTGCGCACGCGAAAGTGCTGTTGTTCGCGGCTGAAGTACTGGCGCATGTATGACGGCGGGACGTCGGTTGCGATCGCTTCGGGATAGACGCCGTTGCGACCGAAGGCGATGGCCCGGTCATCGATATCCGTGGCGAAGACTTGCAGCTTGGCGGGGCTGTCATGCTGCGCCAGCTGTTCGGTCAACATCATCGCCAGGCTGTAGGCTTCTTCGCCCGTCGAGCAGCCTGCCGACCAGACGCGTATCTCGTCACGCTGTGGCCCCAACGATTTGAGCAGGCTCGGTACGACATCGCGCTCCAGCGCCTGGAAGGCTTCGCGGTCGCGAAAGAAATTGGTCACGCCGATCAGCATGTCGCACAGCAGTTCCCTGGTTTCTTGCGGATGAGCCTGCAGGTACTGGTAATAGGCGGCCAGATCCGGTTGCGCGGTCACTTGCAGGCGCCGCTCGATGCGGCGCAACACCGTCGCGCGCTTGTAGTGCTTGAAGTCATGGCCAGTGCCTGCCCGCAGTTGTAGCAGTATGTCCTGCAGCCGTTGTTCCGCGACGGCGGCGTCGCGCTCGCCGGGAGCCGGGCCGATACTGGCGTCAGGATCGTTGGCGTTCGGCAGGCGAATGGCTTGCGAGTTGCGCCACAACTCCAGCAGCTTTTCCGGCATTTGCACCACCGGCAGCACCAGGTCGACCATCCGGGTGTCGATGGCCGCGCGCGGCATGCCGTCGAACTCGGCATCTTCGGGTGCCTGCACCAACGTGACGCCGCCTTGCTCCTTGATTCGCGACAACCCCACCGCGCCATCAGAACCAGTGCCCGAAAGCACCAGGCAAAAGGCGCGTTCCTTGTGCACATCCGCCAGGTCCCTGAAGAACAGGTCGATGGCGATGCTCAAGCCAGGGTGCCGATCGGTCGAAGTCACCGACAGGTGGCCATCACTCATCGCCAGGTGGTGCGCGGGCGGGATGACGTAGACGGTGTTCTTCTTGATATCAGTCGTTTCGGTCACCTGCAGCACCGGCATCGCAGTGACATCCTGAATGATCCGGTCGACGATGCTGTGGTGATCCGGTGACAAATGAAGAATCACCACGAAGGCCATGCCGCTGTCATCGGGCATGTGTTGAAAAAATGACTTCACGGCCTGAAGCCCGCCGGCGGAAGCGCCGATGCCTACCACAGGAAAGTCCAGGGTACTGGGGGTCAACTCTCTGCGCTGGGGGGCATCGGGTGCGTGCTTCGTGGAAGACGTCATACATTAAGGCCTTAAATGGCGACCGCAGCAGCCTGCCCACGCCAATTCAAACGGGTTCATGAAAGGGGTAAGGATAATGTGGGTAGCGCCGCATTGCTAAGCCAAACAGCGGCGCTGCTGGCACCAGCATAGATCAGGTTTCGGGGTTGTCTGGCATGGCAGCGAGCAGGCGCACTGAAAAGGTGGGATTGCGCTGGCTTTTGAAACATTGGGAGATAATGTCGTTTTCGTGATGCCTTGGGTGCAAGTGCGCTATCGATTCTGCGAGATGCTGTAGAAAATCACCGTAGATGCATGATTTAAGGCG
This sequence comes from Pseudomonas sp. EB271-G4-1, assembly GCF_058791355.1. NCBI lineage: Bacteria > Pseudomonadati > Pseudomonadota > Gammaproteobacteria > Pseudomonadales > Pseudomonadaceae > Pseudomonas > Pseudomonas sp. EB271-G4-1. Next base: position 115,165 of record NZ_JBYTEO010000010.1, on the reverse strand, counting down.
CTTTTTTTTTCGCAGCCGACTTCGGGCAGTGTTCGAAAAACACCGTTGCAAACTTGCTTCACTCGGTCGGGATGTATATATTCCCCCCTCTGCTTCACCGCGCTACCGCCCGAATGGCGAAACTGGTAGACGCATGGGACTTAAAATCCCCCGCTCGTAAGGGCGTGCCGGTTCGATTCCGGCTTCGGGCACCATATAAATCAAGGGTTTACCGATATCGCGGTAAGCCCTTTTTGTTGGGCGCGAGTTTTCGTGTCTATACGGTGTCTGTTAGACGGGAACGCGAAGAAACAGCCACCAGAGGTCCCACTTCGGGACACGGCGAGGCGCGGAACCAACTCAATCGCAAACCCACCGGTAATTCCAATTGCAACCTGCCATCTGTCAAGGCGTTATTGGCTTTTACACCTACACGGGAAACCAGATCTTCGAGCGCTCGTTCTGGGCGCAACGACGCGATCAGGTTGTAGCACGGCCCAGCCAGTCGCGCGAGGTGACGGGAGATGCTGTGCCGATAGCGCGCGGCAGGAGGGCCTGCAGTCGGCCGGTGATAACGCGTATCCTAGGCTCTGTACGAAAAGAGTTGTCGTAGACACCGTATGGAACAAGCCAGCGAGAGCATCGCGGCGCAGCTTTTTGCAAGCTTATTGAAGCGTGTCACGATTCGACGGTTCTCTTTCAGCCAACCAAACATGCGCCCGAGCTTACAAGGTTCATGAATCGACGAATATCGCCTGCAACTAGTGGCGATAGGCTATATCATGCGCCCGGTGTTTGGCAGCCTATTTCAGCGCCGCTGAGCAGTGCGAACATGACAAGGAGCGAGGCGCGTGTCGGGCAATAGTCAACTGGGATGGGTAGATTTCTCGAACGAGGACCGGGAGCGCGTCAAGCATGCTCTCAAGCAGCTCTCGGAGCCCGGGACTCTGGATGAATTGGGGGTAGGGGGGCTGCGCGATGGATTCGCAGACCTCATGTTCCCGGGCTTTTCCACCCTGCAGACACGGGCCAAATATTTCATCACTGTACCGCGGATCATTCGCGACTTTTTACGTCTCAGCCCGGCCAGGCAGCGGAAGCAGCCGCTTGCGGATTATCTGGACGAACAGGAAGCGCACCTGTCGGAGCTGCTCAGGGAGAGGCACCAAGACGGAAGCCAGACCGGCATTTCCGGCTTTTCCCTGAAAAAGGGAGAGCGGGTCTCCCGGCAGCCTTCGTCGATCTACTGGGTTGGCCTGCGGACCTGGAAGTTGGTCGATACTGGGGGCTCGCTCCGGCAATTCCTGCAGGCCATCGGGTCGCCAGAAGAGCCAGTTGTCAGCACGCAAGGTGATGAAGGCGACGACAGCGATGCGCATAGTCCTGTCAGCCGCGTGCACCTGGACCGCTACATGCCTGACTGGCTCGATGAGGTGAGGATCGAGTTGACCGTTTCCGAAGCGCATTTTTTGAGCGAAAAACTCAAAGCCAGGCCCGGACAGAGCCTACCCACCCAATTGGAGCGACTCGGATTGCGCGATCAGGCTCTAGCGAAAGGCAAGCCCGGGTTCCCGGCGCTGGCGGCCTGGGTGGCGGGTCAACCGGCGTTGCCCAGCCAGACCCGCGACACTGTGGCCATGGCACAGGCGTTCAGCGAGCTGATCTATGGGGCCCATCTGCGCTTCAACATGATCCTTGTCCGCCACGACCGCCACGACCATGGCGGCTTGCTGGAGGACTTCACTGAGCGCTGGGGCGCGTGGAGGGAGCAGATCCGAGCCAACCCAGCAGACATCTCCCGATGGCTGGAACAGACCCAGGTGACGCTAGCCAGCCATACGACGACGTTCCTCAAAAATTGGGCCGAAGGGCTGGCCCGAGGAGTATCGGAGGTTGAACTGGACAGGCTGGTCGAGCAACAAGCCCGGGCGAACAAGAAGCAACGCAGCGTCCTGAACAAAGCACTGCCCGAAGGGTTCCAGTGGCTCGGCATGGCGCGGCTGGACTACCGCTGGTGGCAGGTTCGCACTGTGCTGCAGGATATCCAGGAGGGCCTGGCTTGCTGAATCCGCACACCGATCGCCTCGACTATGGGGACAAACTCAAAGCGCCCGAAGGCTTCACGTTGAGCCACGCCGTGGCGACGACTTACACTCTGGACCTCGAGACGCTGCTGTGCCTGCCGTTGTCGCTGTCGTTCAACTGCACGCCGGAGGGTGACGTGCAGGCCGACAAGCTGGCATTGCTCGAAGCGATCAGCCAATTGAAGGGCAAGGTGAAAGTCTTCTTCCAGCAAGGCTGCATAAAGCTTCCGCGTCAGTTCAACCTGCTGTTTTCCCTGCTCGAGCCGTTGCTGGTGCCGCAGGTTCCCGCGGAGCCCTTCAGCTCGTTTCACCCCAAGCTGTGGTTGCTGCGCTTCAGCAATCCGGCCAAGGCCGTGCGTTATCGATTGCTGGTGCTGTCGCGCAACCTGACCTTCGACCGCAGTTGGGACCTAGCGGTCGCCCTTGAAGGGGAACTCGCGGGGCAGCGCAGCGACGACAACGATGGGCTTGTGGCAATGCTGAGGTCCCTTGTGCCCGGCGCAGGGGATTTCCAGCCCGCGCTCGAGCTTTTTACCAGGGAGTTGCCTCGGGTCGCTTGGGATAGGCCGGATGGGTTCACAGCGTTAAGGACCTTGCCGGAAAAACCAGGGAAGTCGCCCCTGGCGTTTTGCTCAACCGTCGACACCGTGATGGTGATGTCGCCGTTTCTCCATCCCGACGCACTCGACCTGCTCAAGCAGGCCGGCGCACGGCATTGGCTGTTTAGCCGTGCGGAAGAGATCGAACGCTTGGGTGAAAGCCGCTTGCAGGGCTGGGAGTGCTTCGTGCTCAACCCCAGCCTCATCAACGGCGAGGATGAACTCAGCCAGGCTCGCCCCCAGGATCTGCACGCGAAGTTGGTGCTGCTGCAGGAGGGCGCTGTCGGCCACTGGCATATCGGTTCGGCCAATGCCACCAAAGCGGCCCTTGGCGGTACCAACGAGCCGCCACGCAATACTGAGTTCATGCTGCGGCTGTCGAGCAAGATCGGCCAGCAGTCCGCCCGGCAGTTATGGGTCGAGTTGGTCGGGAACGAGGAGGCGCCGACGGGGATCTTTATACCTTATCGTTTTGGTGCGCTGTCGCTGACGGCCGACACGTCGACAGACGAATGCTTGCGCCGGCTCCAGCACAGCCTGATCCAGGCAGACTGGTGCATGCGTGCGGTAGTCGAGGCGAACGGTACCTTTACCTGCGTCATCGACTGCCCGCCACAATTGCTGGAACACGATCGCGACTGGGTGATTGAGGCGCAGCCGCTGGTCATGGGCCAGCCTCTGAAGCTGGCCCAGCGCCTGGTGTGGGAGGGCTTGAGCCTCACCCAGGTCAGCGCCTTCCTGATCCTGCGCGTGATACCAGCGTCAAAGGAACCCACCGAATTGTTGATCAAGATGCGCCTGGAGATCGAGGGCGGCGATACTCGCGAACAGAAAATAACCTCCACGCTGATCGACAGTCCACACAAGCTGCTGGCCTATATCCAGATGCTGTTGCACCCCGCGTATGCCTACCCGTTAGATGCGGATGCCGCAGGCGGGAGAGGGCACGGGACCGATGCCGACGCGATCATCGGCCAGATGCTCAGCGGGCCACTGCATGAAGCGCTGCTGCGCTGCGCTGCACGGCAACCTGAAAAGCTGCAGCGCATCGATGCTGTCCTGGAAAAGTTGCGTGACACCGAGAATCTGATCCCATCTGGACTGTCCGCCTTGTGGGCGCAGTACCAGCAGCTTATATGGAAGAAGAAAGCATGACCCGGTTTGTTTCCGAGCGCGACAACGTCGACCTGGCGCTGCAGATGACCTGGTGCAGGCTAAAGGATTTTCAGCGCGCGACAGTCGAGCGCATTGCCGCACAGTTCAAGGATCCGCAGCGCAGCCATCGAGTGCTGGTTGCCGATGAGGTAGGGCTGGGTAAGACGATCGTCGCCAAGGGCCTGATCGTTTCGATGTTGCGTGAGTGGCGTAAACGCGATCCGCTGCGCGTTACTTATATCTGCTCCAACCTGAGCCTGGCCGCCGAGAACATCGGTAAACTAGCGGTGTTCCCGAGCGAAAGCGGCTGGGTACGGCAGCCTTCCTACGCACGCCTTGCGCACGTCGCTTTGCGTCAGCCTGAGCAGGACGGCGCCCTGCTGGAAATCTGCACGCTCACCCCGGCTACTTCTTTCTCGCTGACGCATGGCGTCGGAGACCGGTATGAGCGAGGCATCATTCTTGCTGCGTTGCTGCAGCATCCACAGCTTAGAGGGTTCCGTCGGGGGCTGACAGGCCTGTTCCAGGACAGGGTCAAGTGTGCCCAAGGCTGGGAGGACGAACTGGAGGGAATCGAGGAGCAAGGCCTGGAGCAGGACATCGTCATCGACTTTCACGCGGTGATCGCCAACCTCCCGCAAGACGGAGCCCCCTCGCTGCTGACACGGTTGCGCACCGCTGCACGCCAACGCTTGGAGATCCACCGTTACAGCAAGCGCGAACTGATGCGCGAGCTGCGTGTGTTGTTCGCCCGATGCTGCGCCAAGCATCTGCGAGCCGATCTGTTCATCCTCGACGAGTTCCAGCGCTTCGACAACCTGTTAGATCAAAGTGAGGGCAATGAACACTCCCTGATTGCGCAGGAAATTTTCCACCGGGAGCGAGACAGCAATGTGCTGCTGCTCTCGGCCACGCCGTTTAAGGCGATGAGTACCGTGGCCGACGATGAGAACGATGACGGCCATTTGCACAAACTCAAGCAGATTTTGGCGTTTCTTAACCTTTCGCCACTCGACGCCTACGAGCCTGCCCGCAAGGCGCTGCAGGCCGAGTTGTTGAGCCTGCGGCACGACAGTGTCGAGGTCGCGGGGCTGAGTGATGGCCCTCGCCGGGAAGTGGAGCGGTTGTTGCGTCCCCTGATCTGTCGCACCGAGCGCAGCCAGGTCGCGAGAGATATCGACACGTTGATCGACGGGGCGCCGCCGCAGCCCGGCCCGCAACTGCGGACAGACGATATCCGGGCCTACATGGAACTGGATCAACTGGCGGTTGTTCTGGAGGGCGGCAGCCCGCTGCGCTTGTCCGGGCAGATCATGAGCTTCTTCAAGTCGGCGGCCTGGCCATTGTCATTCAGTACCGGCTACAAATTGCAGGAAGTGCTGCAACGCCGGTACGATCGGTCGCCTGACGAGTTCAAACGGATCAATGCCAGCAAGAACCTCTGGTTACCCCGTGAGCGAATCAAGAAGTTCGCACTCGATGTTGCTCGCGAGGCGCCCAATCCTCAGGTTCGCTGGCTGGTCACGCACTTGTTCGGCGAGGGGCGCAAAGCCGGGCCGGAAATGCTGCTCTGGCTGCCACCCAGCCGGCCGCACTATCCGTTGAGCGGTTTTTTCGCCGGTCACGAACAACTCAGCAAAACCTTGCTGTTCTCCTCTTGGGCCATGGTGCCGCGGATGGTCGGTGGGTTGATGAGCTATGAGGCGGAGCGGCGGGTGCAGCAGCACGTTGCGGACAAGCCCGACTATTTCAGCAGGCGCCGCGCCGGTTTCAGCCAGGACGAGCAGGACAGGCACCAGCAACAGCGTCGGGCCGTCATCAAACTCGACAGCGGCGACCTTGCCAACTGGTCGTTGATTTACCCGGCCCGGTGCCTGATCGACATCCCGATCGAACGCACCCCGGTCACACTGGAGCAGCGAGTTCGCGAACTCACCAGGCATTTCGCAGAAAAGCTCAAGCAGTTAGAGGTTCGCAATCACGGTAGCCAGAACAGTCACTACTGGTATCTGTTTGCGCCGATGCTGCTAGACCGCAAGCACGAGGAGTGGACTGCGTCGTGGTTTGATGCAATGTCGGAACTAGGCGGTCTGTCTGTCAGCATTCGTCAGCGTGTCGACGAGATTTCCCGTCGTTTCGGTCAGTTGGACGAGTTGGGTGCATTGCCTGCGGACCTGCCGCAGTACCTCGCTAGGCTGGCCTTGGGGTCACCAGCGGCATGTGCTTATCGTGTTCTGCAACAGTTCTACCTCGGTCGTTACCTGGGCGGCCACGCCAGCCGGGTGGCGCTGGGGTTTGTCAGTCTGTTCAACGGTGTCGCCGGCAATGCGATCGCCAGACGGCTCGACAGTCTGCACCCCTGGCGAGGCATTGTTGGATACTTCGCCGACGGCGGAGTGCAGGCGATGCTGGAAGAATACTGCTACCTGCTTTCGCCAGGCAGATCGCTAGACGATGTCGTGGGTACCCTCGAAAACGTGCTTCGCACCACCCCGTCGAATGTGAAGGTATGGAAGGTCGACAGGGAGGAAGATGATACCCATCTGAGGTGCCACTACGCCGTGCAATTGGGGGCCCAGAAGACCACGGATGCGGCCGGTCAGGAACGGATCATCAACATACGGGAAAGCTTCAACTCGCCGTTCCGCCCCTTCGTCCTAGCTTCGACCTCCATTGGTCAGGAAGGGCTGGACTTCCACTGGTACTGCAGCGAAGTGGTGCACTGGAACCTGCCGAGCAATCCGATTGACCTGGAACAGCGGGAAGGGCGGGTCAATCGCTACCAATCGCTGGTAGTCAGGCGTCGCGTAGTGCAGGCGATGGCAGGGCGCGAGACGGTGCCAGAGAGTTGGAAGGCGCTGTTCGAATCCGCCGAGAGTCCGTCCTGGCAGACCGATCTGGTGCCCTATTGGCATTATCCTGAGGGTGATGCGAAAATCCGCCGGCTGGTTCCGAGCCTGGCCTTCAGTGAGGAAGCCCGACGCTATCCGAACATGCAGAAGATTCTCTCGCTTTATCGTCTGGCTTTCGGTCAACCGGGGCAAAGCGAGTTGCTCGAGCATTTGAGGAGCCTGAACCTGAGCAACGAAGCGCTCGAACACTTGAAAAGACAGTTGATTATCCAGTTGGCGCCCATTCTGTACCAGGCCGAAACGTGACGTGCCTGATGCAGGGTGGAAGGTTGTATGCGCACTCTTGCATCAGCAACAGCGCGTCGACCGGCTGTGGCGCATGTATTTGCATTTGCTGACGGTCTTAGCCCTCGGGATGAAGGCGCTGGCCATTTGTTGCGCTTGGGGGGACTCAGGATGCATTACGCATCGAAGCTTGCCCTCATCTATCCTGCTCACGCTCTCGACGAACTCTCCCAAATTTCCGGCGTGTCAAAAGTATCAGGGCCGCCGAAAAACATTTCACTAATCACACTGGCAATGTCTCCGGCAAATACGATCTATCCCGCGGAAGCCGCTCGACTCCCAAAAAACCATTGAAGGCGCCGCCGCCTTGATCGAGGGGGGCGACAGGCAGCACACGCGCTCAGCAACTGCAGCCCGTCCGATTGGTTTGTTATGGCATATAGCCATGAAGTGCGGCTAGAATGTGCAATCACATTGGCGCAGTAACCGACCGCGCAAATCCAGACAGGAGAGCCTGGATTGTTCAGTATTTTGGGACGTATGTTGGAAGGGCTGGTGCAGGATCTTGAGCCTCGCCGCACGAACACATCGCCACGACCGCGACCTACGCCTGGCGTATCGGTCCTTGGCCCTGAGAACGTTGGAAGAATCGTCACTGGGCGGGTCGGCAAGATCGCGCCTGGTTACGTGCTGGTCATGCATGGTGACACCAAGGTCCTGATTCCCAAGCATGAGTTGGTCATGGGCGATGTACGGGTTGAAGATCCGTCCGGGTACGTGTCCGAAGGGGACATGCTTGAGTGCGTTCTGCTGGAGAAGAGTGAGCGCGGCTGGAAGGGCAGTGTTCATGCCATCACCGAGGCGCATAGGCGCCGGGCTCTGGCCAGTGTGCGCGCAGGCTCCAGGATGGAAGCTCGAGTCGATCGGTTTGAAGCCAGTGGAGCCTGGCTGAGAGCAGGTGGACTGGACATCTGGGTGCCGCTCGCAGAAATCTGCTGGAGCTGGATCGATCATCCATCCGAGGCGTTAAGTTTCGAGCAGCAGGTCTCGGTACAGATCAGCGACATCTTTCTAGATGAGAAATGGCTCACCGACAAGCGTGCGCGTCGCTCTCGGGTGACGGCCAGTATCAAGGCGTGCCAGGCGCAACCGGCAGCCGCCAATGTCACCATGTACTTCAAAGCCTTCGAATTTCAGGTGCGTACCTCGGCGCGGATTCCAAGGCGTTGTGACGCGGTCGCACTCTTTGTTCTCGAGGCGGTGTGTCATGGCTTGGACTTGACCGGGATAGCCAATCTGACGGGGTTGCCTACAGCCTCGGTGCAGCAGATTGCGACGCTGTTGACGGAGGAGGGGTTGTTGCGTGGTGACGTGCTTTCAGAATCGGGCCGGCGGTTGCTGACCGGACTGGAAACGTCCAGGGCGCTCAACGAGTCTTCCCTCGGTGGATTGTTTGCCAGTGCGGCACCTGTCGATCAGCAGGTTCATCCGCTGAGCACAACGACCCAACAATATCCAAGAAACCTGCCGGTGCCCGTGGCCAACATCAGGAACCTCACTCGCTTTCTGCGTTTGCGCGGGGATGCACTGCCCAACTGGTTGTTGGGCAAGGTCCAGGTGGGCGATGAGCAGCGCGATCAGCTCGCTGCAATGATCGCCAATCCTCATGTTCGTGTGTACCTGTCACAGACCCCGAACTGGCGAGCCTTGGCGCTCGATGTGCCAGAGCGCTGGTTGCTTGCAGGTCTGTGGAGGAGTTTCGAGCCCGTGGGAGAGGCACCGTTTCGACCTCCACCCAAGGAACAGGGTTGCGATGCTTTTCTCATGGTTCGTTACATGAAAGGTGCACAGGCCCTTTTCTGGGAGCCGGTCACTCAAACGCTCTGGGCGCCGCGCAACGGGAAGCAAACCGTTCACCAGGCGGGCACCTGCCAGGACGACGTCCTGCAGCATATGCCTGCCGGGGCTGCACTTCGCTTAGCGCAGGCAACTTCTCCCACATGGTGCTGGATACAATCCTAGGAAGATCGATCATGGCTACACAGGTCCCGCGCCAGGCGATTTATTTCACCAAGACGTTCCTGGCGGCAAGCGCTCGTCATGGCTTTTCCGGCGGACTCAAGAAAGCTGCGGCCGGGGCCAACCCGGTGCTGATGGGCATTGAAGCGGCATCAGCAGTGCTGAGAGCTGTCGACTCCTATTTGCAACTGTGTCAGGCGCGGGCTCATCGCGATGGATTGAGCGCGCTCATTCCGGAAGAACAGCGGCGGTTGAAGCTTGAGCGCAAGCAACTGGAGGAAGACATCAATCTGGCTCGTCGAGAGATGGCTCAGATTGCCCTTGTTCGGCAGGCAATGGGGCGTATGACGCTCGGGTGCGTAGCGTTGACTCGCCACTGCATGGATGAACTCACGATCATTAGAAATAGCGATCTGCCAGACATACAGGCGTTCGAGGATACGCTTGAGCGTCTCATGGAAGCGGACCGCGCGCTAAGGCGCAGTCTGGAGTATTTCAATAACAGCGTTTCCTGAAGGAGTGTGTGGCGTGTCTAACCAACGATTCAAGTTGCCAGCCAACCTTGCCAGAACGGCGGGCGCGACCGGTAAATCCGGTAACTCGGGTACTGATGCCCTCGAACTTGCCCGTGAGCGCACCCGCCAGGCTGAAATCAAGCGGGATACCGCGTTTAGCGCTGATCGGACCCAGGTCCTGTCACAAGGCATCGGGTTGCTCAGGGACCTGATGGGGGTGCTGCAGTCCGCCATCGAGCTGGGCAAGACCGTCACCGAATGGAATGGACGTGTACGCGCGGCGCAGGAAGCGGTCAATCTTGCGCAGAAAAAGCTTGAGCAGATACGGGCGACCAATGCGCCTGTTCATCGCCAACTGGACCAGGTCGACCTGGTACTGAATGAATGCCTGAAAGTATTTGGCAAGCTTGAGGCGGTGATGGACCCTTCCCTGATAGCAGACGACAACCAGCGCGAGATCCGGGCAACCATGGAGGTCTACATGGGGCGTATGGTTGAGTTGATCCAGGCAGGGAAGCGCTGACGTATGTTCATGCTTCTGCTGGCAGGCATCACCCTCACGGCCACTGCAGTCAGCTGGTGGAACGGCAAGCGCCTAGATGGTGTGAATGCAGAGATCGACGAGCTAGAGGCAAAGCTAGAAGCCATCTACGCTGCGGACGCTCGCCAGCGCGCGGCGTTGGTACGGCCCTACTTGTTGCAGTTGTTGGCAGTCTTTGAGGCTGAACAGGAAATTCGCGCCGAAATCGCCAGCGAGCTTGAGCGTGCGCACAGCAAGGCACAGCAAATCCTGCGTCAGCGTTTCGGTGCGCGCGAGTCTGGAAGCTTTCGCCGTATGACGCTTGAGATAGAGCTGGCCAGGGGGCGCGTTGCTGCGGAGCGTGCGTATCTTCAGAGCACGAGTGGGTACATCCGGACGCTCGTCGGCCAGTTGCCGCAACATCTACCCACGGTCGCCTGGCTTGACATGCCCCACGATTATCCGTGTGAAGGCTCAACCGTGGCCTTGCACGGGGGGCTGCCCGGACGCTTGCATGACTATGTGCTCGAGGCGAGCGATTTCGATGGTCGAGGCGTGTTTTACGATGTCGACCATCAACAGGGCAGCGCGCGGATCTGCAGTCGCTGCGCGAAGCTGCTCGACGCTGCGCTGGCGAGCACCGCCGAGCCTCTCACTGCGACGGTGACAAGGCTTGAGGGCAGTACCGCAGAGCTGGAAGGGCTTGATGTCACCATGAGCCTGCGGCTTGGCAGAAACGAAGGGCAATGGATCAAACCAGGCAGCGAGCTGGAAGTGTTCGCCGATGGCTGGACCTTCCAGGAGATTCTCAGCAACGAGCGAAGCGGGGGCTTGCCGGTCAGGTTGCACCCGCGGATTGCCGGGCTCGAAGAGTATTGGTGGCCAGTAGCGTTGGGGGTCAGCGAAGACCAGATCCCGGCAGTTCAGGATATCTGGGATTACTTCCAGACGCCTGCGATCCAGGACCTGCCTTGGCATATCTATCAGCAAGAGAATGGATATCTTGTATTTCGCCTGGGGCGATATGGCCTGGTGACCGCTATTGACCCGCTTCAATCCTGCTTCCGCTTGGTCGATGTCAGTACGGCTGATGAGTCTCCAGAAGATATCTTGCGTTGTTATGTCGCGCTGGCGCCGTTTCTGCTTGGTAGCTCGGATGACGAACTTGCGCAACGTAACCGGTTCAACGATTTCGTGTGCGCGTTGAATGAAGAGCGTCTTGTGCATCGCAACGCGGCGCAGCAAAGACAGGCGGCACTGCGCCTGCGTAAATTGTCCCTGATCTACCGCGAGCAGCAGACGTATCTGGCTAACAGTGCCAGTTGTGGTTTTCTGCCCGGAAGGGCAGAAGATAACGGGCGTCGAGTGACGGGCACGCTGAGTGTGCAGGGCATACCTGCCTGGTTGAAAAGTGCACTGAGCGAGCGAGGGACGCCGCGATTGCGCGCAGTCGGCAGAGATAGAGTGTGGCCGGTGCTTTCCTTCAGTTTACTGGACCAGCAATTGGGTATCTGTGAACTCACGCTGTCGGTGCCCAAAAAGATCACTGAGAACGAAATCGATCCTTTTAACCTGTTCCGCATCGAGTTGGTTAAGGAAGGTAGCCAGAAAGAGATGCTGTCCAGAGCACTGGAACGGGCGATTATCGGCGACTTCGTTGCGCCGTCCGTACACAGCGCACTGCTGGCGATGGAGACTGACCCGGATCAAACGTGCAACCTTGGACGCGAAGGGGTTTTGCGGGTTCTCCAATCCACCGAGCCTGTCGTGGCCGTTTGGGGCCCCCCGGGTGCGGGTAAGACAACCACGCTTGTACAGTGGCTCAAGACGCTTTTCCCCGCCGATGCCCCGAGTACATGGCCTCGGATTCTTATCACTGGACCTACTCATGTGGCGGTGAGCAAGCTGATAGAGGATCTGTTGGAGCAGGCGGAGTATCTACGCCCTGTCACTGTTCGCTATGGCAAGGAAGAAAAGATTGGCGAGGCGCTCAAGCCTTGCTGGCATCAGTCCGGAATCGAGGCGCTGGGGAATGGCGACGCCGGTATTCATCCCGAATTGCACAGCGCCTGGCACACTCTGTTGCGCTCACGCAGGGGGCGTGAGGCGGCAACTCGCTGGACGTTTCGCGACAAATTGATCCACGGTGCCACCTGCACCGGCATGGCGCGCAGCGACTTTGCGTTGTTGAAGGATCCTTTCGATCTGGTGGTCGTGGATGAAGCCGGTAAAGCCTTCGCCGCTGAGCTGATGATCCCTGCGGCGGTGGCTCGGCGTCTGGTCCTTGTGGGCGATCATAATCAGTTGCCACCGACGGTAACCGCGGACAGTCTGGACGAGAGGATCGGTTATTCGTTACCCATGCCTGAAGTGGAAGCACTGCTGCGCAAAAACTTCTTCCAGGAACTGTACGACGGCCTTGCACCTGAAGCCAAAGGCATGCTGACCGTTCAATACCGAATGCATAAAGACATCGGTGATCTGGTGAGCAAACTCTTTTATGAAGACCGGCTCGAGTCGTATCGCACAGGGGCGGGCTGGCACCTGACTTGCGCCAGAACGGTCTTCGTGGATTTTTCCGATATGCCCAATTATCGACACAAACGGGCAGCGAATGACGACGTGGCGTCGTCTCTGGAAAATGTAACGGAGCGGGCTGCGCTGTATCGGTTGTTGACGGCGCTCGACCGCCGAGTGTGTGCATCTGGAAAACCATTGAGCCTTTTGATTGTGTGTCCGTACAAAGGTCAGTTAAGAGTCGTTGCGCGTGACACATCTGCCAGGCGATACGCGATGAACCTGTCTGTTGCAACGGTGGATGCCGTGCAAGGCGGAGAGGCCGACATGGTCATCCTTCTAATGACCCGCGCGTGGGGCAACACTCAATTTCTTCTGGACCGACATCGACTTAATGTTGCCCTCTCCAGGGCGCGTGATGCTGTGATCATCCTGGGGAGTCGCGATTGTCTGGCGCACAACGATGAGGGGCCCATCGCCGATTTGATCAGAACCGGCATCCGCCAGCAGACGCTGAAGGTAATTCGCTTGCCGACTAACGCAGGCTTCGAGAAAGACCTTGTGCCTGAAGTGTTCATGTGAACGAGGACATGGGCTTACCTGGCGCCAGGAGAAACATGAGCATGTAAGCGGGAAGGCTAATATGTGTAGGGTGGAAACTCAGTAGAAAATGCGGACACCGGTAGGTGATTTACATAAGTAATGCGTCGCGGCATGACAAGGCGGGTTCAGACATTTTTTTGGGGCCTTACAGGAGTGGAATGTGAAGATTGGGGTCGATTTCGGAACAAGTTTTTCCAGCGCAGCAGCCTGCATAGAAGGCAAGGTACGGCACATTACTTTTGGCCATGAACGGCAGTTTCGGACGGCTGTGTTCTTTCCTGACCGCTATGTGGACCCGTCGCAGTTTTTCCTGACAGCCGAGAATGAACAGGAGATTGACAATGCGATCAGGTCGCACAAAAGCCTTTATAGCGAGCTTGTCGCCCAGTATGAGGCGCGGTTGGATAGATTGGTCAGGGAAGAGAAACATAGTGCTAAAGATGGTGCACCCTACTCGGCGCAGCAGAAGGTGAAACGGCGAGAGTTGCTTGTAAAACCCAAGCGTCTTTCAGACGAAGAAGTTCGGCGAACTACAATCAATGCTATCCGACGACGCTGGGTCAGCATGCAGAGGAAGAGCATCGCGCAGGAAGGACTGGACGTTCGCCAGGCCAGCGGTGTGTTTGGCGAGGAGGCTATCGACGCGCTGTACAACAATGAGCTTGGACGTATCTTCCAGTCACCCAAATCCATGCTTGGGTATAAGTTGGAGCCTCGCCACCAGGACGTCGTGGTCGGCGTGGTAGCGCAAGTGTTGGCGCACATCCGAACCGTGGCCGGGGAGCAGTTGGGAACCGAAGTGAAAGCGGTAATGCTGGGGCGGCCTGTTGAGTTTCGAGGAGTGGTCGGCAGTACCAACGATCAGGCTGCTCAGGACTTGCTGGAGCGAGCCGCCAGGGAGGCCGGTTTTTCGGACGTTGAGTTCCTAATGGAGCCTTCTGCTGCTGCCTTTGGTTATCACCGTGAATCCGTGAATTCGCATGCAGCGCTCATCATCGACATTGGTGGTGGCACAACCGACATAGCCTATGCGCAAGTGGGTGGTGATGCTCATGAGCCAGTTATCCATAAAATTTGGGGCAGGGGTCGTGGAGGGACCGATGTCGATGTTGAGTTGTCGGTGCGAACTGCCATGCCGCTATTCGGCAAAGGGCATGAGCACGGCTTGCCTCTTCACGTCTATCGCAGCGCTGCGAAAGTCAGCGATTTGAGCCTGCAGCGGGATTTTGCTAATCAGTCTACTGCGCGTGTGATCGAACCGTTCAAAGCGCGGCTGGAAAGGCTCAAGGAGAAAGGCACTACGGTCAGGCTGAACCGGGATATTGAACAACTCAAGATCGATTTGAGTGACGAGAGTATCGCCGACGTGCCCCTTGAATATATTGATCATGATTTGAGTTTGCACGCTGATCGCACGGACCTTGAGTCTAGCGCGGAACGTTTTATGGCTGGGTTTCGCGATCTGCTCGAGAAGGTCCGCACCGAGTTGCCGGAAACCGACCCGGTTGTCTTCTTGACCGGAGGCATGTCCAGAGCTCCCTACGTGCAAACTTGCGTGAAAGAGGTGTTCAGCCAGTCGGACATCGTGATGGGTGATGCTTCGTTAGGTGTTGTCGCTGGGTTGGCACAATTTGCGGCACCACCGACGAACTCGGGTAGTCAACCGTTTTCCACCTTGGTTGCTGCACCCGCGTGCGCCGAGGATAAAAAGCGAGTGGTACGACAGCGTGAATTGTTCACTCATGGGATGGCACGTGCCGACAAGATCGCCGACGCGTACGAGAAACAGAGAGAGGTTTATCAGCGCCACTATGATGTGCAAGAGAAAATTTTTGTAGGGACGCGAATCGGCGATTATCTGGCGGTGCTGAACGAAAACGTTTACAACGCGTATGAGCTCAACGTGCAAGCAGGGTGGCTGCCTTCGGGAGCGAAATTCACTGAGTTGGAGTTTTTCGAAACGCTGATCAGACACGACCGTAGCGGTCGCCGCTACAAATCGTTGGCTAGTGTCCCGTTGTTTTTGCACGATGAGTTCGAAGGTAATGATGACAAGGATTTCGAGGGTTATGCGCATGAGCTAAGAGAAGCATGCCGCTCTGCCTACGATGAAATGCCAGACCTGCGCGAAAACATGGATGACGAGCCCGCTGAAGGCGATTTTTTTGATGCGTTGCATGCTTGGCCAGAAGAGGCTGACGCGCCAGAGCGTGAGATTGTGGAGGGACGTGCACTTTTCGACAATTTACAGAAAGGTTGGCTTGGCTGCCAGAAAGTCGGGTTAGGGCTGCTACATATGGCTAATCATCTGGGGGACGATGACTATGACCCTGGCCTTATGGATGCCCTGCTCGATTCGTGAATCGCCCGGTATGGTTGAGGTACTCAACTAGCAGGCTAGAACCTATCCCACGAGCAATTGTTGTGGGATGGGACTTACCGGGGTCAAGGCACTGACCGATTCCCCAATGATGGTGTTTGGCTGAAAGTGGCACGGCCCAGTTAGCAGGTACTAATGCGTTGAAAAATCCGTTCACTCTGACGGGCGGCGGTTGTATTCTCTTTGAGGTAATTCAACGCGAACGTTGGAGGCAGCCAAGGAAGTGCAGAAGACATTTCTCTTGTGGTGTCCTATTGCACGGACAAGAGGTGTCATGTTCTGTTTAGTGAAAGATTCTGAAAGTGATGGCTTGGGTAAGCTCGTTGGCCGTGATGGTTCGATAGGTGTCGTTGAGTATTTCGACTGTCCGACCAGCGCGATGCGGCACCGGGTTCACGTACCTCTATCCTCAATCAAGCAAAAGCGCTTGGGACGAAATACCCGAGTTTTTACGTACGACGAACTAGATGGTCAGTGGCGTATCGGGCGAGTACGCGAGGACGACGGTGAAGGCGTCGAGATCCGCTTGGCTGACAAAGTCGACGTTTATCTTGGCTACGAGCAGGTCTTTGTTCGATGGAAGCGACCGGTCCAAGACCCGGTCAGTTTCCTTGGTAACTTTGTTACCGAAACGCCTCGCTTTGCTGATGCGCGGTCTGGCTTCCTACAGAATTACCTTCATCAACGAGGCGCTGCGTTTGGCATTTCTGCCTTGCTGTCCTCTGCTATCGAATTGGAATCTCACCAGGTTGATGTAGTGCGACGTGTTTTGACCGATCACTCCCAGCGTTATCTGCTTGCGGACGAGGTTGGCCTCGGTAAGACGATCGAGGCGGGAGTTATCATCCGCCAAGTTGTGCTCGATGATTTGCGTAAGCATCGAGTCCTCGTGCTAGTCCCGCATGCCTTGGTGACCCAATGGCGGGATGAGTTAATCGTTCGCTTTGGATTGCGCGATTTCATCGATGAATCGGTATTCGTGCTGCCCCAGGAAGATAACGAGGGTTTGCGCGACGTTCTGTCCAACCTATCTTTACTAGTCATCGACGAAGCGCATCATTTGGCCGACCCTCACGCTGACGATGCAAAGCAAGACTTGTACCGTCTAATTAGCGATGTGGCGCAGAGTACTGACCGTTTGCTCCTGCTGTCGGCGACGCCGATTTTGCGTAACGAGGAAGGCTTTCTGCGCATGCTTCATCTGCTGGATCCGGTGGTTTACCAACTCGATGATCTAGAGAACTTCCATGCCAAGATCGTCAATCGACAGGCGCTCGCTGAGACGGTCGCAGCCCTAGATCCGAGCAATTTCTTTTTCATGGATGCTGCGCTCGATGATCTGACTGAGCGTATTCCGAACGACCTGCGTTTGGCGCAGTTGACTCGAGCGCTGAAGGAGAAGTTGCTCGAGTTGCCCGACGAGGATGACGCGGAATTTTGCATTGCTGTGCGGCACCTGCGAGCTCATATCTCCGAGACTTACCGTCTCAATCGCCGCATCCTGCGCAACCGCCGTAGCCAAGTGGAGGGTTTAACGCCCGACCGCAAAGGAGCGCAAGTCTGGACGGTTAAGGATTCAGCGATGAAGCGTCTCGAATCAGTTGTAGAGGACTGGCGCGTTAGTGCCTCGCTGTCGATCGGGTCAGCGGATGCCGCTGTTGCGCAGGCGCTCGTGGCGTTTTACTGGACCGTGACTTGCGCTCTTTTGGAGGATCTAGGTGTCCTTCGCCAACTTTGCACGGAGCGCCAACGCAGTATTGAAAGCGACGCGTCTAAGTCTTTTATCGGAGAGGAGGTACTCCTCAGGACCGTCATCCGTGCGATTGAGGACGAGGAGTGGATGGAGACCCGCCTCGACCGGTTGTATGTGGGGTTGCGAACGTTGCCGGAGTCGACCAAGGCGGTAGTTTTCTGCGCCAGCGAGAGTGTCGCTGACAAAGTCTTTGCTCACTTAAGGAGCAGCAACCTCGGCCTGATACGACACGATGTTGGCGAGGTTAGTGATGGAGTTAATGAGCATTGTTGGCGAGAATTTCTAACCAATTCCGCGATTCGGGTCATTGTCTGCGACCGCCAGGCAGAAGAGGGCATCAATCTGCAGGGCGGGGATAAGGTCGTGGTGCATTTTGACCTCCCCCTACAGCCAAATCGCATCGAACAGCGCATCGGGCGTGTTGACCGCTATGGCGCCGGCACTTCGGTGCAGTCATACGTATTGCTCGATGAAGACGCGCCGCTCCAATCCGCATGGTTCGGCATTCTCGACCAGGGATGGGGCGTTTTTAACCAGTCCATCTCGAGCCTGCAGTACCTGGTTGAGGCTGAACTAGATGTTTTGAGGGGGGCACTGATCCATGGCGGCGTAGAAGCACTTGACGCGTTGCGTGATCGTTTGGCTGGTTCCTCCGGCTTAGTGGCCCGCGAACTCAAACTGATTGATCAGCAAGACGCGCTGGACCAACTGTCGCCGTTGCCTGAAGCGGATCTAGACGACTTGTTCGAAGTAGATGGGGATTGGAGGACCATCCGTGACACGATGATGTATTGGATCGAAGATACGCTTCTGTTCCGCAAGGAAGGTGAACCGCGAACTCCTGGTACCCATTCGGTGGACGATCCGTTCCGCTTTCACTACTACCCGCCGGATGGCAACAATCAGTCACCGACACTCATTCCCTCGTCTGGATTCATTAACGATTTTTTGGGCGCTATTGATTTCGAAGCACCAGGCAGTCGTGCTGCCCTACCGAAATCCTATCCGTATGCTGTACACCGTCCTACTGCCGTCAGGCGCAGAGTGAGCCCATTGCGTTACGGAACAGCGTTTATTGAGGCTGTCATGTCATTTTCGGATTTGGACGACCGTGGCCGTAGTTATGTGATGTGGCGGCAAGTGTTCGACCATTTTTCGCCTTCAGAAATCCGACTTTGTTTCCGCTTCGACTTTGTGGTGGAGGCGTGCTTGGATGATGCCATCGCGGTTCTGACTACCGATCATGGCCAATCGGGCGAAGCAGCACAGGCTGTACTGGCAAGACGCGGAGACTCCTTATTTAGCCCTGCGGTGGTGCAAGTCTGGGTGGACGAGGACGGAGATGAACTGCCGCAACATTTTATTGAGCGTTTTTTGATTGCTAAGTATGCAAAAAAGGGTGGTAAGGGATACATCGACAAGAATCTTGAGACACCTTACTTACGTGCCTTTCGGAGGGTGGCGCCGGATACTTTTGCCAACTGGGAGGAGCGCTGTGAGCGGATGCGCGACCGCGCGCTGGCTATTGTGATGGCGAGGCCGGAATTGAAGGGGCGACAGCACCGCGCGCTGGATCGGGCGGTGGCCGAAGACGAGATACGCTACGCTCAGTTGCAGACCCGTATCCAGTCCTTGCAAGGTCGGGAGGCTCAGGGCGAGGCACACCAGCTTATATTAGAACAGGAGCTTAACCGCGCTCTCCATCGGGGCATATTGTCCCCTTCGATAAAGGTCGACGTCGCCGGCGTGGTCTTCCTCACTAGCGAACCTGTATCCCTTATCCAACGCTTCATACAGGAAGGCGCATGAGTTTCGATTTCGATGAATTACAGACTATCCTCGGGATTTGGCCAGTAGCCACTGATTGGTCGGAAAAGGCAGATGACAGCTTGCTGGAGCGGATTTTCCAGTTGTTGAGTGCAGCGCAAGCCCAGCCTAGCGACATAACATGGCATGCCGACCTGCAACCCTTGTTGCGGCATGTTTTGCTCCGCGCCAGCGACGGCGCGGGCAAGAATATGAGGCTGCGTGTGCCTGCCGATCGGGGGTGGCCCGATCGGGCAAGTTGGGCTGACCATGGGGTGGAAGCGATGGAAGCGGGACCCACTGCATATCTGCTAACAGCTCGAGAGTGGCATCCAGAGTGGCTTGGTAGCGGAGAACATGGGGTATTCGCCGATACCTTTTCCGACAAAAAAGTACGTCGGATGGTGCATTGCGAGGTGGATCCCTTCATTCATGATGGAACCGGCTTTACGAACTATTCGTCCCCGGGTCAACGCGAGGCGGTGCGTGCCGCCTTTCTGATCCCAGAAGGCGATACCCTGATGGTCAATTTACCGACGGGCTCTGGAAAAAGCTTGGTCGGGCAAGCCCCCGCTTTAGTAAATAAAGAGGATGGCCATCTGACCATCTTCGTCGTGCCGACGGTCGCCCTTGCTCTCGACCAGGAGCGCGCTATGCAGCAACTGTTTCGAAGTAATGGTCCTTCCCGCCCCGACTGGCCGCTGGCTTGGTACGGCGGCTTATCGAAAGAAAAGCGTGCCGAGATTCGGCAGCGTCTGCGCAATGGCACCCAGCGAATCCTGTTCACCTCACCAGAAGCGCTCACCACGTCGCTACTACGTGTTGTGTCGGATGCCACCACCGACGGCATGCTGCGGTACTTCGTGATTGATGAAGCTCACCTGGTCACCCAGTGGGGGGACGAGTTCCGTCCTTCCTTTCAGGCTTTGGCAGGTCTGCGCCACAGCCTGCTTCGGTTGGCGCCGCGTGGTTTTCGAACCTTGCTAATGAGTGCCACCTTCACGGATGAAACGGTAGAAACATTGGCTAGCCTATTCGGCCCCCCCGAACGGGTACAAATGGTATCGGCGGTGCATCTTCGCCCGGAACCGCAATATTGGTTCTACAAGGCTGCATCGACGTACGAAAAGCAAGAACGCGTGCTTGAGGCACTGCGACATGCGCCGCGACCGTTCATTCTTTACGTCACTAAGCGAGAAGAAATCGCGTCTTGGAACACAGTGTTGCGTTCTCGCGGAGGCCTGCGCCGCCTAGCCACGTTTGACGGTGGGACGCCCGATCGCGAGCGGCAGCGAATCATTTTGGAGTGGGCAGCCAATCGCCTCGATGGCATTGTCGCCACATCAGCTTTTGGCGTTGGTCTCGACAAGATTGATGTGCGCACGGTGATCCACGCGACGATTCCGGAAACTCTGGATCGCTTCTATCAAGAAGTGGGGCGCGGTGGCCGTGACGGCAAGTCGTCGGTCAGCCTGTTGGTATTCGACGATACCGACTGGGCTTTGCCGGAGCGACTCGCAAAGCCCAAGATAATTTCCAATGAGCTTGGCTTCAGCCGCTGGAAGGCCATGTACCAGTCACGCCAGGCAACTACTGAAGAGGACTTGTGGGGCATCAATATCGACGCCGTGCGCGAAGGATTACCGGGGGGAAGCGAACACAACGTTAACTGGAACATGCGAACCCTCATCCTGATGGCGCGTGCTGGCCTAGTAACTCTCGAACTAGAGGTCAATCGCGACGAGCAGGATACCGAACCGGGCGAGGATGCTTCGTCAATGCTAGCGGCAATGGCAAACGTGCGAGTACGAATCCGAAACGACGGCCATCTTATTTCCAAAGTCTGGGAAGACGCGATCAGAGCCTCGCGAAACAAGACGCTAGAGGCGGCTGAGCGGAACTTGCAAATGATGCGGCAACTGCTGCCCTGGTCCAGCGGCCTGGACCAGCAAATCGGTCAAGAAGTCGGTGCCACGCTTACACATTTGTATCGCATTCGGTCGTTGCGCTGGCCGGTTCAGGTAACGCAGGTTTGCGGCGGCTGTCCGGCGGATCGCTTCGACACTGAGGATCGCAGGCACTATGCCGAACCGGTCGTCGTTCCGGTGAATCGTGTCTTATCGTCGTCCGCCGACGCTTGGCGGAAAAATTTTCCTTGGGTGGACCCAGCTTTTGCCTATGTCTTCTACGACGAGAGTCGACCCAGGGATGGCGTCCGACAAGCCATCCTGCAATTCGCTGGATGGCTGGTGCAGTCATGCGGCGTACGTGAGTTGGCAGCCCACCCTGAATCGCCACTGATATGCCTTCCCGAGTGGACCCGGTTATATCAGTTCGCGCGCGACCGGGTACTGCTACATCGGTCGGTTTTGGACTCCGATCTGGAGCCTTACTCCCCGCTGGCCCGTTTGACGGTGCTGGAGCCGGACTCCTCCCCTGAACTCATCATGGATACCCAGATGTTGCAGCGGCCCTTCCATGTTGTGCTGCTACCGCTCGGCATGCCGGATCCTGGTAATAGCTTGCGCCGTCTTGCCGACGTCACCCCGAATGCGCTGCATCTGGAAAAACTAATTCAAGTGATAACCCAATGAGCATTCTTAACCGTGAAAACGATGGTCTCCATCCAATACTCCTGACTCTAGCCAGAATCGTCGCCCGAGACAAAGCCATTTCTCGCGATGATCTGATTAATGTCTGCGTCCCGCATTCCGGCATCGATAAGGAAAGCGGCAAAGAAACCGATAACGACAAACGCAAGGACCTGGCATCCCGGACTCGTGCAACGCTGCTCCGTTGGGTCGCTCTCGGATTGTTCGCCGAAGACCGCGACCAAGTTCGTTTGGATATTGAATTTACACGAGGGGAGTCTGTTGACGCATTTACGGAGCGCCTTCCCGCCATTTGCCGCGGCCTTGCCTTGCGCCTGGAATACGGGATGCCCTTGTGGCCCGCCAATGGCAGCATTTCGGAAGAGGAGGTTGGGCGCACGGCCGACCTGTGCCGCGGTTTGGCCTGGTGCCTGACTCAGGATATCTACGCGCTACCAAGCACGCATGGTGAAATCGAAAGTTTGATTACAACCCAGGTGCAAACAGGACGATTCATCTTTCTGAACGACACTCGTTGGGCTGGGCTCCGGTCTTGGGCGAGATTCCTTGGCTTTGCCACTGGGGACGACTCCAGCTTTTTCTTCGACCCGACAGTAGCGGTGCGCTCGGAATTAAAAGAGGTTATTCGAAAAGGCGAAACAGTGCCTGCGGCCGAGTTCGTGTCGCGCTTGGCCGTACGTTTGCCGGTGTTGGATTCTGGCGTCTACCGTCTTGAAGTGGAACAGGTCCTGAGGCCTGAGAGTTGGACAGCACCTGCTACCGGACACTTGTCGACTGCGCTGTCATTCGCTTTGCGGCGTTTGCAGAAGCAGGGAATGATCGGCTTGGTGACTCTGGCTGATGCCGGTGCACGACTAACGCTCGTCGGGCAGGGGGGGCGGACATGGGAAAGCTTTACCCATATCAGCTTGTTGAGGGACGCATCATGAGTTTGCTGAGTTATTGGCCTACTGCTGACGAAATTAATGACTGCATCAAACACGAAGCTGAGGGCGCCCACGATGCCGTCTTGCTAGCTGTTCACAAACCCTCGCCACTAAGTTATAAGCAGATTTCCTCAGGCGTAAAATTCGAAGCTAGCGAAGAAGATCTATTCAAGTACCTGATCACAAAGGATGTACCCTCCGGAGTCCATGTTGTTCCCATCACCGGCGCATCCGGTGTCGGCAAATCGCACATGGTTCGTATATTAACGGCTCGTCTGCAGAGCACGAATGACGATGACCGATATGTGATCATCCGCATCCCAAAGAGCGCTAGTCTCCGGAGAGTTGTGGAACTGATCCTGGAAAAACTGCCAGGGGAGGAGTACGCGCCAGTCAAGGCAGAGTTTTCTAAGGCGTTCACTGAAGAACTCAACATCGAAACTGCAGTTATCAGGTTCCAAAGAGAGCTAGAGATCGCTTTGGGCGAATTAACGAAAGGGTTAGAGACTCGCGTTAGGTCTAATCCTCGAGATTCGGCATTGAAAGAGCAATGGGGCCATGCTGCTAATTTACCTAAGTTCATGGGGGATCCAGTACTTGTCGATTATTTTCGCGAGAAAGTATTTCCAAGGTTCGTGCAGCGAGCTATCGCTGGTCAGAATCAGGCTGAGCAGGAGGCATACGTCAAGGATTTTGATGTAGGCGACTTCCAACTGCCAGATGCCATAGACATCAGCAAGGCCGCTTCGACCACGCACGCTTATTACACTCGGACATTGTTAGTTCGGGAAGGTGAAGGCATGCGTACAGCTACTCGCCTGCTCAACGAGAGCAAGGTTGTCGACCAAGCGATTCGCCAGCTATTCAATCTGCACCAATCCTTGGGTGGTATGACTTTGCAAGAAGTCATCCAGGAGATTCGCCGCCTGTTACTTCAGCAACAGCGCGAACTGGTGATCTTTGTGGAGGACTTCAAGGCACTCACCGGTATCCAGGATATATTGCTAAAGGTGCTCATCCAGGAAGGTGTTCGCAATGGGGTTAGGGAGTTGGCGACGATGCGTTCTGTCATCGCAGTGACAGATGGCTATCTAGATTCCGAGGATACAATCGCAACCCGTGCGAAGCGTGAATGGAAAGTGGAAAGCGAATTATCCAGCGAGCAAGAAGTTTTGCGCCGTACTAAGGCGCTCGTTGCTTCTTACTTGAATGCTGCGCGCTGGGGCTACCGTGAGTTAGTGCATCACTTTGAGATCAAGGGTGGTGCGCATGCCGGGCAGGAAGCCTGGATCGGGCCATATGCCGACCATGAAGATACTAGCGATGACCCTGTGTTAGCCGCTTTTGGGAAAGAGGGCGAGATTCCGCTATTCCCATACACAGAGCAAGCCATTGAACAGTTCGCGCGGTCTGTGCTCACCCGGAACAATGCCCTGGTCTTTACTCCGCGTTTCATTATTGACAATATTTTGCGTGGGTTGCTTTTGTCGGGCAGGCCAGCATTCGAACGTGGGCAGTTTCCGCCACCAGACGTCAATGCCCCTGGGACGAATGCGGAGGTCACGCAGTGGCTAGCTTCGCTTCCAGTGTCTGAAGAAGTGCGGGAGCGCTACCGGCGTGTCGTCGCGATCTGGGGCAATGCTCCTCGTACGTCGGAGGAGATCGGCTGCATTCCTAAGGAGGTATTCGATGCCTTCAAGTTGAATCGGCCGAACATCGAGTTCCGCAGCGTCCTTCAGAGTAAACAGAAGGTTGATCCGATCGAGCCACCCCCGGATTTACAGCCAAAGCCAGATGACGAGTACCTGATCGAGGCACTTGAGAAATGGGTGCAAAACAGTGAGCGCCTTTCCCAGACAGTAGCTAATCAAATCCGGAAATCGATTGAATCTGCCATCAACGAGAGAATTGACTGGTCGGCAGAGCGTTGTATCAAGACCCCAATTTCTTTCAAACAGATATCCATTCCTAATGCTGGTGGTGAAGGTAGCATTGCTACCCATGCGATCGTAGTTGCGGAAGATCATACCGATCCCACTGGCCAGTTACGTGCAGAATTGGCTGCCGTGACTCGTTTCTACCACCTGAATGGCGGCAAGATGCAATACGCTGATGCCGACGATGATCTCTGTTGGATTGGCAACCTGTCTGACCGCCTAATGCCGAGTGCATTGGCTCTCGTACGTGCCGGCATGCGTCAGAAGCTAGGCATGGCAGTACGATTGCTATCCACCAATAGCCGAATTCTTGGCCTCATCGACCGCGGGCGTACTCCTACTAGTCTCGCAGCTTTTTTATTCGGTGTGCCAAACATACCTCAGCGTCCGCTTGAAGAGGCATCTGCGGAATTCAGCAATTGGCGCGCCATACAGGAGCAGGCATTACAGATACGTTCCAAATTGCACGAACTCGTTACAGACTACTGCGGCAGTTTCCAAGGCACTACAGGGAAGACTCCCTATGCTGTCGATATGGTGAGGGTGGCCGACTGCTTGTTGCCCGATAGCGAAGCTACGAGCCTGGGTGTGTTTGAGTTTCTTCCCAGTGAGTTAAAGTCGGCCCTGGCGATAATGTCAGAGGGACGCGTGAGTCTTCTGGCAAGTAAGGTATTTCAAGGAGCTAGCAACATTTGTATCAAGTTGACGGCAGAGTTCGGCGAAACCTTCGACAAGCAAGAAATTGCAGAGGAGCTCAGGGCGCTGGCGGATCAGTTGAAGGGGTTCGCTGTTTGGGACGTGAACGACATCGGTATTAGTCATACTGCTTTCAAGACTTTGTGCGAGGAATTCCGTGGTGGCGCACTACGCGAAGCGCTGTCCATACTTGCGACTTCGGGGCAAGGAGACGAAGGGTCGAACGACGGAAAGTTAGTCGCTCGCATGGGGCGCTTTGACGTCCATCCGCTCATATTGGCGTCGCGGTTCGTTGAGGCGTCACGCAAGGTGGTGCGCGCGTCAGAGAAACGCGCCAAAGAGTTTGAAGACCAAATCCAGGGTGTCGACCCGCAAGTGCAGGCGAGTGAGATCCAGACCTTGTTCGGAAACCTCATGAATGAAATGGATGCACTGGGAGTGGCAGGAGAAACCGCATGCTCTTAAGCGATGCACAGAGCGCTCGCGCGCGTTTGATACGTGCTGAAGCCGCCAGCAGTGGTATTGAGGAAGCTGAGGCATTGACGGCAAAGCGATATGAACTACAGGAACTGGCAGGCCGGATTGTGATCCTGGCACGTCGCAATACCTTGTTCAGGGAGCACAGCGTTCCGTTCTCACCAATTCCGGACTTAGAGAAGGCGAAACAATTGATCAGCCAGATTAATGCTCGTTTTTCCGAATCACCCAAGGCTGTCACTCTGGTAGACAAGAAGGGCTGGAGCAAACTGATATCGACGCTTGCCGAGTTTAACGCCTCAGTTGAGATGCTGCAGAAACAGGATTGGAAAGCCTACTTCAGCAGTAAGTTGTTTGGCGGAGTGCCTCCCGAGCAACGCAAGCAGACCATCTTGCAGGCGCTGCCGGAGAACGGAAAAGCCTTGGAGCTTTATACGAGGTTGTACCAGCGTTTCAGTCAATACCGCAATACCATTCCTGGTAACGTGGAAGCTCTGCGCGAGGTGCTTGAGTGTTCGAAGGACTTGGCAGATATTAAGTTTGTCGAGAACGACGACGTGCCACTACCTGTGAGAGCATTTTTTAACGCCACCTCCTTGGGGAGCGGAGCTAGCCTTGATTTTTTGATCCCAGAGGTCATTGAATGGCTACGCACGAATAACATGCTGGCTAACTATGTAGTGCGGGCACGCTAATTGAACGGAGTCATCTTGGAAGCACGCGAACGTTTTCTTGCCTCGGTACTGGATTGCATCGAAGAGCGTGAAGCAAGGTTGCTGGTTTGGGGCATCGTCGATGGTGTCTTCAGTCAAGAAGAACTCAGCGACTTGTTCAATCCCCTGATCGACGAAGCCATCGATGATGGTATCGAAGACTTTTTCTCTGCTGAGGATGTCCTGGAGGAACTACGACTACGCAAATGGATTGTCGAGGTGCCCAGGAGTGGTGGCGCAATCGGTTACCGATCACGCATGGCGGAAACCGTGCGCTTACTGCAGCGCTTGCGGCAGTTGTTCCCGAAACACTCAGGTTCAAGTGGATGGCAGCAGGCCCCTAGCTTAGTTGCCGACTTCCGTTTTCTGCGTCGTCGTCGTCGTTATCCGGCGCGAGACATCTCCGTCGACCAAGCGTTGGCCATGATAGGTGAGGCCTCCTCGAGTCCCGCGCTGCTAGCGGCTGTAAAAGCGCTGCTAACGCCCCCCGATCGCACTGTCCGTCTGTCCGGCTTCCAGGTACGCGCTGCCCAGCGCATTTTGCGCGCGATCGAAACTGGGAAGGACTTGGCGACCATCGTTTGCGCGGGTACTGGCAGTGGTAAGACGCTTGCCTTTTACATACCGGCGCTAGCATCGATATACCGCCATGTGCTGGCAGAAGGCAAAGCCGAGCGTTGGGTCAAGGCGGTCGCCTTGTATCCCCGCACCGAGCTGCTAAAAGATCAGTTGCGCGAAGTCTTGCAGCGCACCCGAAGCCTCCAAGCCGGTTTACCGCAAAAGGATCAGGTGTCGATTCGCGTTGGTGCGCTCTATGGCGATACCCCGTTTTCCGCACAGTTCTGTGAGTGGGCAAAAATAGGCAATGATCAGGTCTGTCCGACTCTTGCCTGTCTCGACTGTGGCGGTGAGTTGCGTTGGTTGCACAAGGATCGAAAGGAGGGACGCGAACGTTTGGTGTGCGCTGTTTGCGAAGCAGTGTTAGACGGCAGTGTGTTTCCGCTCACCCGGGAGTCGCTCAAGAACTCCGTACCAGACATCCTATTCACCACCACCGAGATGCTGAACCAACGCCTCTCGGACAACTCGATGATGCATCTTTTCGGCGTTGGCCCCAGGGCGCTGCATGCGCCGGAACTGGTGTTGATGGATGAAGTGCATACTTACGAAGGTAAGCACGGTGCGCAAGTCGCATATCTAATGCGGCGCTGGCAGCGACTACTCGATCAATCGTTGCGCTTCGTCGGCTTGTCGGCGACCTTGCGCGAAGCTTCACAGTTCTTTGCGGCGCTAACAGGTTGTCGCACGAACCTTGTAGATGAAGTGTCACCGCGTGCTGACGAGATCGAATCCGAAGGTGCCGAGTATATGATTGCCCTGCGCGGCGATCCGGTCTCGCGCACGGCATTGCTGTCCACAACCATTCAGACTGCCATGGTGCTGCAGCGCTGCCTCGATCCAAAAGCCGCGCAGCCGGCACAGTCGGTCAGTCGCGGCGTTTTTGGCCAGCGCACCTTCGTCTTCACCGATAACCTAGATGTGATCAATCGTTTGTATTTCGACTTGCTCAGTGCTGAAGGACGCAATAGCTATGGTGACCCTGACATGCGCAATGCACCTGACGGCGGTTTGGCAGTGCTGCGCGAGGCCGGCTCCTCTCTCTTCCGCTATGCCAACGGGCAAGACTGGCGCTTCTGCCAAGACTTGCATATGGGCCTCAAGCACCGTTTAGTGATCAAGCGTGTTAGCTCCCAGGATCGTGGTGTTGACGCCAGCGCGGAAGTTATTGTCGCCACTGCCGTCCTGGAAGTGGGTTTCGACGATCCGGTCGTTGGTGCAGTAATCCAGCACAAGGCGCCGCGCGGAATCGCGGGCTTTCTGCAGCGTAAGGGCCGCGGCGGCCGCACCCGCGGCATGCGGCCCTGGACGGCGGTCGTGCTGTCTGATTATGGTCGCGATCGCGCTGCTTACCAGAGTTACGATTTGCTGTTCGATCCGGAACTGCCTGTTCGTACATTGCCCTTGGCGAACCGTTACATCACCCGAATGCAAGCAGTGTATGCCACCATAGATTATCTGGCATTGCGACTGCAGGACGGTCCTGCAGGTAGCGTTTGGAGCGACCTGAGCGGTGGCGACAAGCTCAATGCGCAGCGTCGTCAGCGCCTAATACGTGAACTGCGTAGTATTCTTGAAACCGAAGCAGGTAGCCGGCGTCTCTCCGACTATTTGCGCCGTGCGCTGCGCCTGTCTGACGAGGAGTTGTCGGCAATACTGTGGGAGTACCCGCGACCGTTGCTGACAACTGTGCTGCCGACCGCGCTCCGGCGTCTAGCGAGCCACTGGAGTGCAGACGGTAACCCGCAGGAGGATTACAAAGCCTTCAACACTCCGTTACCGGACTTTATTCCGGGTTCTCTTTTCGCTGACCTCAATTTAGCCGAGGTCGCCATCGATCTGCCAGAGTCGCACTCGGCAAGTCCTTCCAATGCATCTGTTATGTCAGTGTTCGCCGCACTGCGCGAGTTCGCGCCCGGTCGCGTCAGCCGGCGCTATGGCGTGCGCTATCGTACTGAGCGCCACTGGATCGCACCGTCGCCGGACTTCCAAAGCGGATCGGGCATCTGCAGCGATGTCTTGGGCCTCGATGTCGATGCCATCGGTAACCACGTGCTGCTAGGGGAGTATCTGGTACGCCGGGGCGGTGAAACGGTAGCTCTGCCAGTTTACCGCCCGGTACGCCTGGTACCGCAATCCCCCCCGGCGGCAGTTAAAGACTCGTCGAATGCCTCCTTGGAATGGCATAGCCAAATCGTCGCCACCATCGAACCGGGCTGGCTGACGCCGCCCGCAGGCAGTCGGTGGGCAGAGATTGTCACCCGTATCGGCTTTTTTACGCACTCGCGCCATGCTTCAGTAGAGATTCGACGCTTCGCGGTGGGCGCTTCGGCGGAGATTGGTGTTGGCGCGGAGAAGGTGCGGACCGACACGGTGTTTCAACGTGAGAACCAAGCGGTGGGGCTGGGAGCGCAATTTGCCGCCGACGGTATGGTGTTCCAGATCGATATCCCCCCCGATTTACACCTACGCCAGATTCTGGGCGACGAAGCGAAGTGGCGCGCAGTACGCAGCGCTCGGTTCATTGACCTTGCTTGGCGCGGTGAGCGATTAGCCATGATTGCGAGCCCCTTCATGCGCGAGTGGATAGCACAGATTTACCTGTCTGCCATGACCTATGAAGCGATGCACCGACAGATCGGCTTGGCCGAGGCCGACGCTTCTATTCGACAGGGTCAGGCATCGATCTCGCTTCCAGATGTGCTGGGCCTGTTATTTCAGTCGCAAGTGGTGGAGGTGCAGGGCGGCGACGAGACGGTGGGCAGTCCAGAAAAGTTACGCCAGGAACTGGATGCCTGTCTGCGCGATCCCATCGTGATTGCGGAATTGCACGAGTTTGGCGCCATGCTTTGGGAGCCAATCGATTCCGGCTGGGAACTGTGGCTACGTGGGGTCTACCATTCCACGCTTGCTGCAGCACTTCTACGTTCGATTACCGACCTATGCCCGAGCATCGATCCGGAAGACCTGACGGTCGACTTAGAACGCGGCCCGGCACTCCCCGGCCAAGCCGTCGGCTTTGACTCAGAAGTGGTGGAGGCGTGGTTTACCGAGCGTAGTCCAGGGGGCAACGGACTGATCGAGGAATTTATGCGGCGCTACGCGGAAGACCCGCGGCGCTTCTTCGCTACCGTACGCGCCAATCTGAGCATGGGCGAGTTTGAGTTGATCGACCATCAACTCAAACAAATGGTCACCGTGCTAGCCGAGGACAATGGTAACGGAGATTCGGAAAGCGCCTCACTGGCGCGCCAATTCCGTGCCGCCGCCAGCCAGGAAGAAATGACACAGTCTTTTCAACGCTTACGTCGGAAGTTGTTGCAGGAAGGTTTTTCCCCCTTCCACGGCTTTTTAGTGGCGCTTGGTAACCGTGTTCTGCGACCGGGATCGGGCGCGGCGACGGATCTCTACCTTTCCCGTGTGCTTGATCATTGGCAGAGTGAGGAGGCGCGTATCGGCATAGAGGTCGATCTGCGCGTTATGAGTTATTACCTAAGCCAATCGGACGATATCGATCGTATTGTGTCCGATATCGGCTCCCCTCCAGGCAACGACCGCGCGGCCTGGCGCATTGGCGCTATCTATGGCCTCTTATGGCCCCGCGGTCGGGCGATTCGCCAGTCCGCACTGAAGATAAGAAATCCCTTCAGTGAATTGCCTTTGATCGAGCGCCTCTTGGTGGTGGAAACCATCGGCGACGACCGTGTTTGCATTTCGCTGCTGGACCGTGACTGGTTGCTGCGATCTGCCGAGCAACTCAACGCCGGCCGCCAAGTTACGTTGACCTGCCCGGAAACCGAACGTGCTCGCCTAGCTTCCGCGCTCAATGCACTGGTAACCAATCCGGTCGAATCCGGCTACTTGCGCGCTTATGCCCGCCTACAGGGCATCCGCCAAACCCAATCAATGATCGAAGCTGATATTGAACTCGTCGAGGCAGTGCAATGAATATTCTCCATCGGCGCATTTTCAAGACGCAAACCACTGGCGTCACCACGATCCAGGAGTTATTGCAGACTATGTTCGTGGCCGAAGTGTTGCAACCCGGCCACGACATTTGGATCGTTTCTCCTTGGATCAGCAATGTTGTCTTGATCGACAATCGGTCCGGTAGCTTTGATGCCCTCAATCCCGAATGGGGGAGGCGAGAGATCCGCCTCGCCGATGTCCTTGTGACTCTGATGAATTACGGTACAAAAGTGCATATCGTCACCCGGAGCGAAGCCAGCAACGATGCCTTCCGTACCCGGATCGCCGATTTGACTCATGAGCATAGTCTGGAAGATCAACTCGCGATGCACATCCACGGCCAATTGCATACCAAGGGCATCCTGCTCACGCGTTGCCTGTTGATGGGTTCAATGAACCTGACCTACAACGGCATGATGATCAATGACGAATGGGTCGAGTTTTCGCTCGATCAGCACGATCTTGGTCGAACCCGCCTTGAATTCGCCCGCTACAGGGAGGCTGCATGATTGACGTCTTGCCCTCTCAGGAAAAGTCCTGGCTAGGGCGTTTTTTCTTTGGGCGCAATGCCCTGCACTGGGAAGCCATTGTCGGTGGTAGCGCGCCGGCGGCATGGCTGGAGCAGGTAAACCCGTGGATCGCAACTTTTGTTACTCAAGACTACCAATCGCCTATTGTGCTGCCGGTATTCGATGCTGATGGGCCGTCTCATTGGTATGCAATGGCTAGCAATGAGGCATCGGCAGTTGCATTGGTGCAGGAGTTGACAGCTGTTGTTGGCCCAAGTTACAGCGATTTCCATGGCCAACCACTGCAGGTCGATTGTGGCGACGAAATCGAGTGTGCCTTGCAGAAACGCTTTGGCCGTTTCGTATTCTGCTTGCGGCCAGTGAATGCGGCAGCGCGCAGCGATGTTACACAATCCTTGCAGTTGTATCTTAGTTTGCTGCGCCGCCGCCCAGACATCCCTGACCGCACCCAACGTCCGTTCGGCAAGATACGTGCTGAGTTTGATCGGGCGCTACTGGCCGGTAACGAGGCAGATGCTCAACGGTTACGCCACGAATTGGTTGCCAGCGGCCGTATTGATGTTGAACAGCACAAGTATTTGGATATTCGCATGTTGGCCGGTCTCGGTCGCCAGCATCAACTGGCGCACGATTACTCGCTGATCAAGTCTGTTCTAGGTCTGTCTTTACCCGCTCAGACCATCACCGACTTGGTCGAGGCGCTTTATGCAACTTATATCGCAGCCATCGAGGATGACCCGAACGTCGAAGCCATCCTGACAGTTTTTCGAAATGACATCGCGCGTCACTTCGGCCCGCTGTTTAAGGAACGGAAAGGTGTTCGTCAACCTAATGTACTGAAGGCCTTCCTGCTTTATGAACTTGTGCAGGACGAACCGAATATGGCGCGTTGCGGGGCGATTGCTGCCGCTTATCCGGCTCAAGCCGGGCCAGAACTGATCGAGTATTGGTCCAGCCGTTTGGTGTCTGCCCCATCGTTGCGTTCCGATGTCTTTGAATTGGCACGTCAGGCCTTAGCTGATGACGACTATGAGTTGGCGCTACAGTTGTCGTTTGAATCCTTCCCTAGCGCTTGGACGTACAGTGCCATGCTGCGTTGCGCAGTGGAACTAGAGGATATTGAAACCACTCGGCGGGTGCTCGAAGCGGTGGGTAATGCACCCGAGGCCGTGCGGGTAACTTGGACAAAACGCGACATGAGCCGACTACAACAGTTGCAGTCAGTGCCAGCAACCCCTCCCGTGGCGCCGCAAAGGTGGCCTGGAAATAGTTGGCTGTCTTGGGCTCGCTATGTCGTAGCCGGTCATTACGAGCGTCCTCCGCTACAGATTTTGGAGAGCGCGCTCACGAATTGGATTGCTGAGGAATACGCATCTAATCCGGCGGTTTGCCGCCAGTTGGCAGAGGAAATCGGCAATGCCAGCGGTGAAGCGGAACAAGTGTTTCGCGACTCCTTTGCTGCCCTTGTGGAGTTCTTCGTTGATCGCCAGGCAAAACCAGTGCGTGGCTTTATACCGCTCTACACTATGCTGATCCGCATCGTCGCATGGAATGGGGTGGTGTCGGCCAATGAACTGGAGTTGTCCTCTATCCTTATTCAGGCGTTGGTCAGCCTTGGTTCAACGAAGGAAGATTACGTCGAAGCAATCGATGCCTACGCTGAGATAGTTACCGCTAACAATGCGCCCGGAAACATCGACTGGGCGCTCAATGCAGCCGAAATGCTGGCCTTGCATGGCTCCCCAGACAAGGAATCGCGACTACGTCTTTTCATGGCAGTGGTGGAGTTAGTTCGTACCCACTATCATCGTCTCAATCCGGCTCAACATGCAATCCTGTCCTTGCTGGCAAAAGATTACGGTTGCGACAATTTGCTGGAGGTTTTCCCCTATAAGGAAGAGGGGCGCACAGAAACAGCCGTACGTGCGGACTTTAATGGATTAATCGGCATCTATACCCTGACTGAGTCCGCAGGGCAGCGCGCAAGAGAGTTTTTGCGAAAGCTCTTGCCGCGGGCACGTGTAGAGGTCAATGCCGACATGGTGGCAACCGACAAGCTAAAACATCTGGCGGAAGTCGCCGATATCTTCGTTTTTGCCTGGAGGAGCAGTAAGCATCAAGCTTATTACGCGGCAAAGGAAGCACGCGGCGACGTGCAAACTCTGCTTCCAATGGGAAAGGGAAGTGCAAGCATATTGAGTTGCGTTTTGGAAGAGTTGGAGCGATTGGGATGAAGCGATAATGTTTAAAGGTTTCTGTACAGAAAATACTGGTCGTGAATACTGCGATTTTGCGAAGCGTGAGCATCACGGCAGTGCAGGCATGAGGATGTTCTTCTTGCAGGTCTACTTTGTCGTGAGTAGAGTTTTTGTCAGGTTGGTTTAAGTGTTGTTTTTAAGTGTGGTTATTGCAGTGCGTATATACAAAATATAATTAATAGTGTTTCATTGTTTGGTGGTGCGATGCTGTGTTATTAACGCATGTTACAGGGCTTTTCTGATTAAGGGAACTTAGGGTCGATAGATTTTTAAACTGTGAGGGATTAGAGGTGAGGATATTAATGAAATGGTAGGACGCATTAGCTTAAAAAAAACGTATCCCATTATAGATGAAGAGGCGTCTAGGAGTGAGGATTGGGCTGGGGACCTTTGGGGGTTTGTAAGGCTAAATGTACCATTTTCGATAGAAACTGGTTCGTTGCGCGAACAAGCACTCAAGGATGTGCTGCATGAAAGATTTGTTAATTATGTGTTTTCAAGGTTGGTTATTGGTGCTGTATATGTTTTTAATGTTTATCTCAAGAGTTCTTGGGATGAAGAGGCCGTTGCTGAGGCGTTGAGTGATTCTGTAGATGCTCTGTTGGATATTGATGAAAAAGTGCGGCACCGGATTGTATGGTATCTAGAGCGTATTGCAAAAAGGGTTGTCAGGAACGAAGCAATGCCAACCAAAGGTCAGATCAGATCCATTCGTAAATTTGCTACAATAAAAGGTCATCGTTGTTACCTTTGCGGTAAAGATTTGCATTATAAGAATAGGCCATATGGTTCCCATACTGATAAGCATATTGAAAAAATTCGACAAAAAAGAACTTTTGAGATTGAGCACGTTTGGAATCGATCCCGCGGTGGAAGTAGAGATAGGTCGAACTTAGCAGCCAGTTGTAATGAATGTAATCAATTCAAAAAACACTTCTTGACTTTTTCAGATATGCCGGTGGAGCAGGTGATGACGCATACCTCAAACACTGAAAATATCAGTTCAGCAGTATCCAGGGAACAACGATTTTCGTTAGTTTGGTGTCAGCGTGGAAAATGTTCGCTTTGCGATGTAAATTTTCATGATTTAGATAATGATAGCTTGGTTCTTATAAGGCGCGAAGAATCTCAGCCTTACCATTTTTTTAATATGATGCTAATATGTTTACTGTGTAATGAAAATTTTTCTCGAAATGGAGTAATTCTTAGTGCATAACTATAAAGGATTTTTAGTTCGCCAGCATGATAATTCGCAAATTGATTTCATCGTTTTTGTTGCGAGAGCAAAAGATGTGGTGCAGTGGGCGCAAGCAGATGATATTCGGCTTGATCGTGGCAACGTTCAGAGAGCTTTGATCGAGTCTAGATGGAAGCAAGTGGGTAAGTTCTTCAAGGCATCAAATCGCAATGTAATTCCTACAAGTGTAACGATTGCTTTCGATGAGGGGCTACATCGTTGCTCGTCGATAGAGGAGTTGTCTAGTGTTCAATCGTCTTATTACATGGGTGACGTGGTTGATGGTGTCGTTGATATAATGTTCTCTAACTCTGTCCAGCAATCTTCTTTTATTATTGATGGGCAGCACCGTTTGAAAGGTATGGCTGAGGCAGATCAGGATATTTGGGTGCCGGTTTGTTTGTTTCCGTCGCTTTCTCAGTTTGAGAGGGCATTTCAATTTATAACAATTAATAATAAGTCTCATAAAGTCCCAACGGATAATTTAAAGGCGTTGATCACAAATTTTGCTGAAGTTGAGGAAGGTTTGCGTATCAGACTTACTCAAGCCTCAATCACTGCTCCAAAATTCGCCACGCTTGTTGATGTAATGAATGAGGACCCTGAGAGTCCGTTTTATAAAATGGTCGATTGGGTTAATAATAGGCATGCCGATAAAAAATCTGTTATTTCACCATCGGCTATTGAAAATGGTTTGAAGGCAATTAAGGGCGGGTTTTTAGAGGCGAAAGCTGATGATGCTAACGCTATAACGGTCATGACTGCTATCTGGAAGGAAATATTTTCATACTGTGGTGTAAACTATTCAAATATAGAAAATTTCAAAAATCTGACAAAAAAACCGGTAATGCAACGAATCACAGAAATGGTTGTCGAGTTTTTGGTCAAGGAGTTTGATCCAGTATTTTCTGATGAGAATATCATGTCTCAGGACGCTCAGCAGGCAGGGGCGGCTGCAAGGAAGCTAATAGGCTCTATACCTGTGGAGTTTTGGCAGGAGGAGTGGATGATGAAAAGTTTAGATACCTCTGCAGGCAGGGATATCATTAGTCACGGTATACGTGAACTAAAAAGGCAAGTTTTAGCCAATCGCGGTGCCGAATTTGATTGGCGTAAAGGGAATCCTCTTTACCTTAATGCTGGTGAGTAAATGTAAAGTTGGATTTATAATCTTCGATAATAAATGCGAAAGTTTAGCGATTTTTTTGGTCTGATATAAAAACTATACTTGGTTTGCGCGATGTGTATCCTATTTTTTGTTCTGTTTTCATGTCGAGCAAGCCTAGGTGGATGTGAGTTGTTGGGCTCTGGCTACTGGTATATTTAGTGTTTTTTTTGTATGATGGTCTTTCGATAATCTTAATGATTTGTGAGGTTGGTGGTGGGTTAAGGTATTTTTAGTATTTTGTGTTGTTGTATCCCTAAGCGCCACTTAGGGTTGCTTTTGCAGTAGATTATAGCTGCCTCAATATTTGATTGAGTGTTCATATTATCCATTGGTTGTAGGTATAGGTATTTGAAGTCTAGATGCTCAAAATTATCTGGCATTGAATCCAGTTGAGGAAATACGAGCTTTAATTCGTCGCCTTTAGTTATTTTTAGTTGTGCGCTAGATTTTGGGCTTACACAGATCCAGTCTATGCCAGTGGGAGGGGTGATAGTTCCATTGGTCTCTATGGCAATGGTGAAGTCCATTTTATGTAGCGCGACTATTAATGCTTCGTCGACTTGAAGCAAGGGTTCTCCTCCAGTCAATACCACGTACTTATGATCTTGATGGGAAATAGGCCAAAATGAATCAATGGCACGAGCGAGAGCTTCAGCATTTTTGAATTTATCCCCACCGTCACCATCTGTTCCCACAAAGTCGGTGTCGCAGAAAGTGCAGATCGCGCTAGCCCTGTCCTGTTCTCGCCCCGACCAGAGGTTACATCCAGAAAATCGGCAGAATACCGCGGGTCGACCCGCTTGGTTGCCTTCCCCTTGAAGGGTGTAAAACATTTCTTTGATGCTGTAAGTCATTTTGTTTACTCATCTGATTCAAATAGGTGGCGAATGCACTGATCCGCCACCGCTGAACCATCATCAATCTCGTTCTTGAATGTACTGCTCATATCCAGTTTTGCGCAGTTCGCAAGCTGGGCACGTTCCACACCCGTAGCCCCATTCATGTTTCTGCTGTCGGGTCCCGAGGTAGCAGGTGTGGGACTCTTCTTGGATCAGGCTGACAAAATCTCGATTACCTAGATCATCCGCCAAACGCCAGGTCTGCGCTTTGTTGAGCCACATCAAGGGCGTTTCAATTATCACTGGAACGTCCATCCCGAGGCTCAAGGCCACCTGGGTGGCTTTGAGGGTGTTGTCCCGGCAGTCTGGGTAGCCTGAGTAGTCGGTTTCGCACATTCCCCCGACCAGCACTGTGAGGTCCCGTCGGTAGGCAATCGTGGCTGCGAACGTCAAGAACAGCAGATTTCTCCCGGGAACAAACGTATTGGGAAGTCCATTCTTTTCAAACTCTATGGTTTTCTCAGCGGTCATCGCCGTATCGCTGATCTGGCCGAGTAATTTGAGATCGAGTACGTGGTCCTCGCCGAGTCGCTTGGCCCAGTTCGGAAATCTGTTACGTATCTCCTGCAGGATATTCAGCCGACATTCGAGTTCGATTCGATGTCTTTGACCATAGTCGAAGCCAATGGTCTCGACGTGCTCGTAACGTTCCAGCGCCCAAGCAAGGCAGGTGGTGGAGTCTTGTCCGCCTGAAAATAAAACTAAGGCTTTGTTATGCATGCTGCGATCCTCGGGACTGGGTCTGATTTAGCGCCGTTTCAGTTCTTGCTTGAGTTTTTCGGTCAGATACTTAGTGAGTAATCCGATATCAGTGGGCGTGTTCTGGATACCATTCCAGGGGCGGCGGTCGGTTTCAGAAATGTGCCAGTCGCCACTTGTCCATGCCGTATGAGGTTTCAAAAGATTTAGACCTTTGATAAAGCCTTCCTTGCTGGTTGTGCCTTGATCGGAGTAAAGCAACTCCATAACGAAGCTCAAAGAAACCAGGCCCGCCCCGTGCTTCAAACGTGAATTCCTGGGCGCTAATCCTTCCCATTCCGATTTGAAAACTACACGCACTGCATGGAAGAAGTTATTGATAAGTTCGATGCTGCGCCCCTCAAAGTCATCAAACTTCATGAAGCTACGAATCGCGCCATCATTCGCAGAGTTCATCACGAACTTCTGCATCGCCATGTCGCTTAGTACTCCTCTAGGGTTCGTATGTTGTTTGATTTCGCCAAATAGAGAGGAGTTAGGCAGAAAATTCAACAAATCAATAATGCGAGCTGCAAATTTACGACTGGTGAACCGTTCTGGCAGGCCGTCAACAGTCGGTAAAAGTTCATAGATCAGCGCTTTTGGCAGCGGTCGCGTATTGTTGACGAGCACAAACTGCTGTCGCAGTTCGTTGTAGTCTTTACAAATCAATGCCGATACGAATACTTGGAATCCAGGTTTTTCCATCGTCGCAAGGGCGCTGAGTCGTTGTTGTCCATCGACTACAAAGCCTGGCTTGGATTCGGTAGCATCAATAATGATTTCTACGATACCCTCGCCAAGGTCCTGAATCGTTACCCCATCCAGAAAGGCCAAGATAATTGCGTTAGGAAGCAATGCATCGTCGCGCTGAAGATAGTCACGAATATCTCTGATGTGCGACGCGACTTGATGGCGCTGAAAACCTTTGAGTTGACCTTCTTCATTGCGGCCGACTCTCTCAATTTCAGAAAAATCTAAAATTTCATTTGGAGTGGCCGCAAATGAAAATACATCATGCCCGGAGGCCTGTTGGGCGCGCACACCCTTAAATCGATAGATCATTGTTTCGAAAGTTCCAGAGTTTTCTGAAGATGGCGGTGGTACACGCCTAAGTTATGAAATCCGCGTCTTTTGTTTCGATTGCTGGCTCGAAAGATAATAGTTTCGATGCCCGCTGACTGACAAATCGAACATTGGCATTTTTGCCACGGTTTATCTCTCAGCGTGGGTGAGATTAGTCGGACGTGCTTGGCGATTTCTTTTTCCATTTCTAATGATGACGATATTGAGCCGGAAAGAGTCAGTCGGAGATAGTCTACTAGCACGGCTAAAGTTGAATCAAAGTCGAGCAGGTTTTTATCGTAGTCGCGGATTGCTAGCAACGCTGCTTTTTCTTTGATTTGTAACTCTTCTGCGCTCAGAGTGCCTTTTTTTATTCCTTGCATCAGGCGTGGATTTTCAATCGCCTGAGGAATGCGAATAGCTGTGTAGTAGTCCAGTTTGCTTGTATTGTTGCCCATGTAGTAATTACACTTCGCATCTTTAAATGCGCGTATAAGGGGAGAGGTTGAGTCAAAACTGGTAATGCCATATCCGGTGAATTCATGGATGTTCTCAGCTTTAGCAAAACCCAGCAAATGAATATTTGTCTCGGGCTTAAGGACCGCTCGAAGCTCTTTCAGAACCTCATGGATTTGATCGACTTTCAAAGGTACTAGACCTCCGATCGCCAAGTAGCGATAACCCATGTCTTCGAGTTGTTTTGCTGCGTTCGCCATGCTTTGAGGAGACCAACCCTGCACCGCGCCCAGGGGTTCGAAGGGCCACTCCGCCTCCTTCACTAAACGCAGAAACTCTTGCGCATTTTTGAGCGTGATTTCATACCGAAACAGCACATCCTCCGACTGGCTCAGCGCTGGCGGATTGCTGGAGTCACAGTTGAATATGATGTGGTCCGGCGAGCAGCCATGGGTGAATCCCGCATCCGAGTAGAACTCCACTACTTCGCTTGGGCTATACGCAGGGGTAGGGTGCTCTACATAGGCAAAAGCCCCGCAGTCCCCTAGGACCATCGTATCTTTGAACTGAATGCCATCGAGTCGTAGAAATTTGCGCGCGCCTTCTCTGAGGAAGCGCTGCTGCTCGGAAGTCGAGTACCGAACCTTTGAATTAGCGACGCCATTTGCAGGTCGCACTGCGCTCATCGAGACCAAAAGCCCATCATAAGGGACGGGGGTCATCATTTCGTGCGCATACTGGTCATCCCAGTATCTCTTCCGGCCCGGCGCATTTCGATCGTTGATGAAATCGTAATCCGGGTCTACGTAGTCTTGGGTGTCGGCGTATAAAAATTTCATTGGTGAGCGCTGGTCATATAGAGGCGGATCAAGGTTTCTTGCAGCGCCTTGATATCTTGAGGGGTGCTTTGGATTTCATTCCACTGGACATTAATCATCGGCCACTGGCCTGTTGTCCATGCGCAGTAAGGGGCTACTCTGGCCAGTTCTTGCAGCACGGCTTCGTAGGTTTCGCGCTGACCACCAATTTTGGCGTAGATCCGATCCATAAGCACTCCCATGGCGATGATCCCCGCTGAGTGCATGAGTCGACTGCTCTTGGATTCAAGTGCCCACGCCTCTGGAAACGTATCACGCACTGCTCGCCAGAAGGTCGTCAGTAGGTTGTACATGGACTCAACGTTCGCCGCACCGTCGGTGCTGGAGGTGTAGGGAGCCAACGCCCCCAACGGATTACTGATGCTATTGCGGATCATCGTTATTACAGCGGTGTCAGTGATCACTGCTTTGCTATTTTGCTCGGACGACCGCTTTATGAGTTTGTGGAAAGGGGAGTTGGGATCGCGGCTAAGAAGCCCGCACAACTCAGCTGGTGCCTTGCGAGCACTCAGTTCGCGGGGCAAAAGGATGCTGCCTGTCTCCGGCAGTAGTTCGTTAATCAGTCGTGTGGGCAAGGGTTTGGCCTTGTTGACCAAAATAAATTGCTCGCGCTGGGTGGTCAGGCTGTCGGATACAAAACCGATCACTGGCACAGGAAGATCCGAATTGGCCGCTTTCGCCAACGCCAATGAGCGCTGTTGCCCGTCCACAATCCAGGCAGACCTCATTCCTTCCTCCCTGAGAGGGATCGTCAGCGTACCCGCTTGCGAAAGCCCTGCGTCGCCTGTCGGCTTGCTTCCGCGTGCTGCAACAAAACGAAGGTCAGGCGACAGCGCTAAGATAATTGCATTGGGAAAAAGTACGTTTCCCTGATTGAGGTACTCAGTGATCCCTTTGACATGACTCTTAATTTCGGGGCGCTGAAAACCCTTGAGGGGACTGCTGTCTTCGCGCGACAGGCGGCTGATGTCGGCAATTCGGACCAGGTCAGATCCCCTGATGAATAATGCATACACATCAAGGTTGTCGCCTTGCGTGGTGCGCAGTGCACGCACCACAATCGCATCTTCGCTCGTCATGCTTTGCTCTCTATGCTGTCTTGACCTTTGATGTCCTGCCAGATCCTCCGAAAGCGCGATTGCTCGCACGACACCAGGGCGTCGTCCCTTAAGTAGCGTAACAATCGGGTGGAACTGCCTTGGTAGTCAGCCCACACACACTCAAGCATGTAGGCAATTTCACTGTCCGATGCGCGCCGCCGGATGGTCGTTTTTGCTAGGGATAAAAGATCCATTGCCGCGCTGACGCTCTTTCGAGCGATCTCAGCAGGAGCACTCGACAGTTCAAGAATCTCAATGAAATGACGCAGGGCTCTCTGAGGGAAATCGTTGCGAGTGCCTGGTAGTGTTGAGGTTTCAAGGCGTTCGTCATAAGGCATCGCGATGCGTCGTAAATGGCTGGGAAGCATCTCGATGCCTGGGCGCGAAGTGAATATTCTGAGCTTGTCGATCTGCGTGTCCCTGATTTTTCCAAGGTCTTCGCCTATCAACTGGACATAGTTTGAAGAGAGGGCAATGAGCACCAAGCCGACGTCGGGTTGGCTGACGAGGTGCGCTAGGGCGCTTCCCTTTGATTGGGTGACATTCACGGCTTCCCACCAATCTGATGCACACACACCCAACTTTTCGAGACGTGGGATGATAGAATTCGGATCCTGAGCCACCGTCAGGTTGTACGGTGGACATCTCTGATCGCCTTCAATCAACCCTAAGCCGGTCGACGCAAACATTAGCTTCGCGTCCAACTTCGTTGCTACGCGCCTCGCGTCAGAAACGCTTCTGCCCACGTAAAGTGAAGATGCCATCAGAGTGGTGGGACGTTCGTCTATTTGCCCCTTCCACGCCTTTGCCATGGCTGCAATCGATGAATAACACTCGTCGTTCAGCACCACCGGCGGCAGGCCGTCGAGACGTTTTCGATTGGTGCAGTTGGTGATGATGACGGTTCTCATGGGAAAACTGTAGGCCTGTTTTGACGGGTGTTGCATTTATCTGAGGCTGACAATTTACCATTTAATAACTGTACGGGCCAATGCGCTTAGGCTAGTTTTTATGCGGAAGGGTTGGTATAAGAGCCTCAATACTGCTGTTACCCCTCTTTCTGGGGGCCGTTCGATGAAGG
This sequence comes from Pseudomonas sp. EB271-G4-1, assembly GCF_058791355.1. NCBI lineage: Bacteria > Pseudomonadati > Pseudomonadota > Gammaproteobacteria > Pseudomonadales > Pseudomonadaceae > Pseudomonas > Pseudomonas sp. EB271-G4-1. Next base: position 72,740 of record NZ_JBYTEO010000010.1, on the reverse strand, counting down.
AAGAGACTCATTGCTTAAGTTCAGCGCAATCAAGGCGTTACAGAGCCCAACCCACCAAGTGGTATCGTTTGCGGCTACCGTTGAGCAGATTTTGGCGATCGCTAGCATCGACCGAGTCAAGCGTGATGATCGTGGCGCCCTTCATGGCTTTCAGCGGCCACAGGTGTCCAAGCACATACGAGAGATCCGCGACTACCTCTCCCGTCCCGATGCGGTAATGCCCAATGCTGTGGTGTTAGCGTTTACCAGTGGAGTCCGGGTGGTGGAAGGAAATGGCGCCTATGCAGAAATTGAGGTGGATATTTCATCCGGCCCTCCTGGGTTCGTTGTGGATGGTCAGCAGCGCCTATCTGCGTTAGCTGGGCTCGAGGGGAGTTCGTTCCAACTACTGGTGTCTGCTCTTGTGTGTGAAAATCAGGAAGAGCTTCGCCGGCAATTCATTCTCGTCAACAACACCAGTCCATTACCGAAGTCGCTGGTATATGAACTGCTCCCGTCTGTCAGCGGCCTTCCATTCAGAATGACTTCCCGCGCCCGCGCAGCCCGCATCGTGGAAATGCTGAATTATGACGATCGATCTTCTTTGCAAGGACAGATTAAGCAGCATACCAACCCCTCAGGGGTCATCGGTGATACGTCGCTCCAGAAACTGGTAATGAATTCCCTATCTGACGGTTACTGTCGGGAGGTGATTGAGTTGTCGGGAGGTGAGGATCGGTGTTTCTTGGCCATCAGTGAGTTTTTCCAGGCGGTCCAAGAGGTGTTTGGAAATGCTTGGCATGGTCACACCCCTAAAAGCTCTCGTCTCGTCCATAGCGCGGGGATTATTTCCATGGGGTTCGTCATGGAGCAGTTGTGTGCTACAGGAGCGCCACTGGCCCCAGTATTCAAGTTAGGCCTTAGAAAGCTACAAGGATATACAGCTTGGACGCTCGATTCGGGAGAATGGTCCTTTAAAACAGGCAACCGGCCATGGAATGGAGTTCAGAATTTACATGGTGATATTCATCTGTTGACTGATCATTTGACCAGGGTGGTTCGAAGTTCGGAACTCGTACCTAGCTAACTGGTACTGATTACTAATATTTAGGAGGCATTATGACTACTTTGGTTTCCTCGGATCTGTCTCCAGCCCTGGCCAGTGACGCCAGTGTAAAAGAGTTCTCTGAAGTCATTCTTCATCTCTCCATGGCTTTTCAGGAGGCATTGAGGAGGCTCGCAGGGCAGGACGAAGCTTTCCCTTCGGAAGGGTATGGCATGCTGACTGAAGCCTACGGTTTGCGGACGCGTGCGAATATTCTCTACCTGACGCCATCTACCCATGTGGTGCAGGCATTAAATTTTTCCCAAACCGATTTGCTGGGGAAGTTCGAGGAAATATTGAATTTTCTGGGTGATGTAACCGACTTGCACACTGTTAACTCAATTTTGGTTTCCGTGATTACCATTGCATCAGCGCTGGGTCAGGGGCGAGCCAAAGTTGTTGAGTTTTTGTTTGAAACGTTATGCGCCGATCTTGAGTCTTGGGAAGTTTAGTCTAGCTGTTTTGTTTTTTGTCGCTTGAGATACGGGAGGGATCAGTGGAGATTTTTAAAGAGTTCGTTTTTGAGGCCGCTCATCGACTGCCCAATGTTCCAGAAGGACACAAATGTGGGCGTCTGCATGGCCATTCCTTTCGTATTGCAATTTATATTGATGGCCCTGTTGATAGAACGTCGGGTTGGGTCAGGGATTTTTCCGAGATAAAGGAGATATTCGCGCCTCTGTATGAACGCTTGGATCACAACTATCTTAATGAAATTCCCGGACTGGAAAATCCTACGAGCGAGGTTTTAGCCGTTTGGGTTTGGCAGGAACTAAAGCCATTGCTTCCAGAGCTATCCGCAATACGTATTCACGAGACATGTACAAGTGGATGTATTTATAGAGGGCCGGAGGTATAACCACTCTCGTGTAAGAAAAGCAGAACTATGCGCAGTGTGTAGTTCACTGGATAGGTCTAGCCTTTAATTGTCGAGTTTGGTGGTTGATTTTTTGTCTAGCTCGGCCCTGTGGGGAGGTGGAAATGGTCAAGAACTCAAGTGCGTGGCGCAGTTACGTATAGGGCTCTTAGCCGTTGGCTTTGGCAGTCTCGAACAAGCGTGCTGGCGATCTGGGTCGATCAGGCGGCGGATTTCGGGAGTTCTCAGGGATCAAGCCCGTCAACAGACACTGAGTAGATACGGAAAATGGCTGCTTCACGAGCAACTCACCGTAAAGCCGCATATTTTGCTGGCTTAGCAGTTATTACTAAGGGATTAGAAATCCCCCGCTCGTAAGGGCGTGCCGGTTCGATTCCGGCTTCGGGCACCATATATTTCAAGGGTTTGCGAGCGGAAGCTAAGCAAGCCCTTGTTCGTTTCTGGTCCGCAATTATTGGATTGGTCCGCAATTCACTTTGTTGGCGAGACTCGTCATTACGACGATCGTATGTCCAAGTTGATCCCTAGCCTACAAAATATCGCCGCTTGATTCGGCTTTGTCCGTACCGGCTTTAGCGTGCAAGTCGCGCATTTGTAACGCGGACTTTTCGACCCCGGCCGCTTCCCTGGCCAAGTCAAATCTCCCCCGTAGCACCGCTACCGACATTGGTGTGCCATCCTCTAACGATCAACCGCGTTGAGCGGACCTTGTGTTCTGACTTCCGGGACATGATTCGATCAATCAAAACCCTTAGCTCGCCAGTGATTTCAATTCGCCGCTTTGCGTTTGTATTGCCCTGCAGCACCCATATCTGACCTTCGCGAACGTCTCGCTCATCCAACAATCGAGTGTCGGTAACCCGCTGGCCAGTCAAATAGGCCTGTTTCCGTTTGCACTGCTGCATCATTGGGGTGTGATCTTGTGCTGGGATTTCGCCGGCAGGGCGGCTGAGATGGCTGGCCAATTCTTGGGCCAATTTATCGGGGAAGGGCTCAGGAATGCGGGCAACCGTTGTGGTTTGGCCCTTGAATTCAAAGGCCGATTCCCCGAATTCACCCGCCTAGACGTCATAATTAAATGTCGCGTCTACCTACGCGGAGCGCTGCGGTCGACCTTTAGCAGACTCAGAGTAAGGGGTGGCCGTTTGCGGACGTCCCAGTGGAACGGAACGAGTGATTTGAACCGATTATGAGGAGATTCACCTTCCTTAAAATGAAGAGCCCCTCCTGTTTCAGCTTTTCGCAGGCCAAGTACCACTACATTCGCATGCCATTGCAACCATACAAATTTCAGCCTGGTCAGTTTTGAAGGAGGGAGGGCACCGATCTCTATAAAGCAAAAACTCTCACCTCTTAAACACCGCCATTTTGATACACCGTCGCACTCCAATATTGGCTGCCGTTACGTTTTTGGCGAGTCCATCCATCTGCCTCCAGTTGTCTGGCGATCATTCGATTCATAAAGCCATGACCGAGCAGCAGAACCGGTCCTTCGCTGGCAAGGGACTGAAGTCGTTGAGCTGCCGTGCGGGCACGCATCCTCGCAATGCCGACGGATTCGACTCTGCGTGAGTAACCACACAACCATAAGACTCGAAGGATAAATGCCCAGGTAAACGGCGATAGCCGTGGCAGTTTCCAGTGACCATAAGGCAGTGGCGCTTCACGGAATAGCGCGTCGACGAAGGCGGGCTTCAGGCCGAGAGCCTGGACGGAAGTCAGCGCACGAGGCGCGTTGCTCGAGACAATCACCGTGGCGATTGCGGCGAGTTGCTTGCTGGCATCCGGGACGGGTTGGTCGGTAATTTCGGATCGGTCGTATTGTTCGATCCAGTCTTTCATATCGAGCGCTGACATTTTGTCGGTTGCGTCCAGCTTTGGCTGGCCGTGACGCATCAGGATTATTTTTCTGCTCACTGTCTGTTTACGTCCTTGTCCTGGTGTTTATCAAACCAACCGTGATCACGGTACCACGCCACGGTGTCGGTGATTGTTTGCTCCAGCGCCCGGAAACTTAGGTCAAGCTCTCGTTCACTCTTGCCGTGGTTGAAACAGGTGCGGTCCTTTTCTCGTACCAACAGGCGCAACGTGGCCATGCTCAGCAGAATGGGCTTGCCGGTAATACGCGCGTAGATCTCTTGCACAACTGCCAAGGTGTACAGAAAGGGCAGCGGCAGTTGTCGAACGGGTGTCTTGACGCCTGCGATACGCCCAAGAACGGGCACCAGCTCTCGCATGGTCATATGCCGACCCGCCGCGAGATAGCACTCGCCTCGCCGTCCATGTCTGGCGGCGGCAATCTGCGCCAATGCCACATCGCGGGCATCGACAACGGAGAAACTACCAGGGATCAGTCCGGGCAATTTACCGCGTACGACATCGTTGACCAACTGTCCCGAGGAGGTCGGGCCAATGTCGGCAGGACCCCACATCCAGCCAGGCAGGACCATGCAGGCATGCATCTCGGGATGGACTTCCAGGAACGACAGGACGATACGGTCGGCGAGGATCTTGCTGCGGTAATAGTCATCCGCATCGGCGTCGGCCCGCAGACAGGTTTCATCAATTGACGTGCCGGGAGCGCCGTCGAGCACGGCAATGGAAGACGTATGGATGAACCGTCGTATACCAGCGCGGTAGGCCTGACCAAGCAGGTTCCGTGTACCGGACACATTAATCTTTTCGAGTTCTTCCCAGTGGCTGCCGCCCTTGTAGTTGTCGCGAAAGAACGCTGCGGTGTGGAACACCGTATCGCAGCCTTGCAGCGACACTGCGAACGCGTCGACATCGGCCATGTCACCCACCACCAGTTCCACACCCGGCAAATGCTTGAACTGTTGTTCACCTTTGGCTCTTGAACGGACCAGGGCTTTGACCACGCAGCCACGAGCGACCAATTCGCGCACCAGGTTGTTGCCCAACAAGCCGGTCGCGCCAGTGACGAATGTGTTATGCATGTGTCAACCCTCACTCTGATCGGCTAACGGCATCAACACCGCACTGTCGAAGAAGGCCTCTTCACGTATGGCCAACCCGTCTCTGAAGGTGAAGTGTGCGGCGTAGTACGCGGCAATGTGGCGTCCATGGGGTGGAATCACCCGGTCCGACAGCACTAATGGTGCAGTGAAGGTGCCGGTCAGGAGGGCGGTCAGTGCCAAACGATCGTCAGTGACGATAAAAGGGCTCAAGGTCACCTTGGCATCGGGGAACGCTTCGATTAATGCGCGCTCTCGCTTGTGCATGGTTTCGCGACCGGTTTGTATCCCCATACCATCGAAGTAGACGAAGTCTTCGGAAACCAGCGCAAGCATCGACTCCAGATCTCGGCGATTAAAGGCGCTGGCGGCGCGTTCCGCATAGTCGTTGGGGCCAGTAGTCATACAGTCCATTCCATTCTTTTCGAGGGGGTGTAGATATACCGTTGACGCCTCTGCCGAAAAACAGCGACTGCTGCATAATGGATTTGCAAATTTGCGGATCAGGGAAGATATGAAGCATGGCTTTGCAAGCAAATTGGGACGATCTTCGCCTGCTGTTGGCAGTCTCGCGACGTGGCAGCTTTCTTCAGGCCGGCCAATTGCTGGGGGTCGCTGCGTCTACTGTGGCGCGACGGCTGACCCAACTTGAAGGCGCACTTGGCGAGCCACTCGTCGAGCGGGGAGTTGAAGGATGCAGGTTGACCCCGCGAGGCCAATCCCTCGTGGACGTTGCCCTGGCTGCAGAAGCGGGCTTGAGGCGTCAAACCGTTACGGGCATGTCCGAGTTACACACAGAGCTGTCTGGCAGTGTCGTGGTCAGTGCAGGAGAGGGGTTCTCGTCTTGCGTGCTGGAGGCCGCGAGTCGCTTCACCACTCTGCATCCGCGATGCTCGGTGGAGTTGCTGGTAACAGCCGACTTTCACAAGATCGTCCGCGGCGTCGCAGACATTGCTGTACGCACGACTCATCTGGGCGAACCGTCGCTGATTTATCGCTCCATAGGCAGGCTCGCTTACGGTGTCTTCGCCGATGCAGGTTATCTGAAGCGGTTTCCAGGGCTGACTCCGGCCACTGCGGTCAATATTGGCTTGCTTCCTCCGCTGGACATGTTGCCGCAAATGCGGGTGGCAAAGGCCGCGGGGTTGGACCGCACGCAGATCACCGTGAGCTCGTTCGCGGTTCAGCTCGAATCGGTGAGGCGAGGTATGGGCGTGGCGGTGCTGCCCCGTATTCTGGCGAAGGATCTGATCGGGTTGTTCCCGGATCTCCAACTTCCAGATATGGAGGTCTATCTGGTGACCCGGCCGCAGGCATTGAAACAGGCTCACATCAAATGTTTTTTTGTCATCCTGGAGCAGGTGCTGCTTGAAGCCCTTTCCATGGAAAGTGTCGAAGGTTACCTCTTGGAGAGCGCTCCGAAATGAGCGCATAAGGCCGCATGCAGGTTGTACGGTAATGGTGGGAAACAATCGGATCTGCAGTCTCAACCTTTGTCTGGCGAGAAAAGAGGAGGACTGTTTTTGGCCGATTTCTGCCCCTCACTGAGGAGTTGAGTCGGTTTGGTTTAACGCAAAGTTTTCAGCATCGAGCCATAGACCTGCCAGAGGCAACGAAGTGGCAGTACGGTTCATCGACGTACCTACTTCGGGGCGTCGAACATTCAAAGGCTTCTTACCTTAGGTCTAAACTGATTTTTACCCGGCTGATGGAGGGATGTAGATCAGGGAGGGGGGGGCTTGCTTTGGAAAAGCCGATAAGGTGTCCAGCGGCCACTGAGCCTTTTCTCCACATTGATTAGAGTGATTTCGAGGCCAAAAAATGGGTCAAAATAGGTGTTATTCGATTCCGGCTTCGGGCACCATGAATATCAAGGGCCTACCGTTTTCGCGGTAGGCCCTTTTTTGTTGGCTACGCTTTTTGCTTCTCCCGCCGCCATGCGGACACACTGCAACCAAAGCGACCCGAGAACCATCTGGAAAAGGCACTCAGGGAAGAAAAGCCCAGAAGAATGGCGACTTCTGAAAGCGGGCGCTCGCGGTTCACGACATAGCGGTTTACCAGATCGACCCGAACGTCATCGACAATGGATGAGTAGGTTTGATTGTGATGGGCGAGGTGGCGATACAGGGTCTTGCGGTCCACGCCAAGCTGCTGGGCCAGTTTTTCGGCTACGCACTCGCCCGTTGGCAATAGCGCGAAGACCAGTTTGCGCACCTTGTCAGGCATCGTCACGTCGGACTGGGCCAGTTTGGCGTCGAGGAATTCCCGGGCATGGCGCGCAATCAATGGGTCATACGACTGGATCGCTGCATCCAAATCGGTGGTGGCCAATACGATGCCGTCGAATTCATGATTGAACCGAACCGATGGTCCAAACACATGCCGGTGCATCGCCAGATTGACTGGCGCCTGGTGCGTGAAACAGACACTGCGAGGCTTCCAGGTGGGGCCAAGCAGTTGTTTCAACGTTCGGAAAATCACGCACGTGACGAGTTCGGTGGCTTGTCTTACCGATCCCCCCATATTGTCCGTGAGTTCCTGCCTGAAAATCGCCACGCCGTTGGCTTCTTCAATGCTCAAGTCCATTGATTCGTTGGTGAGCCCGAGACGACGTGTCAACGATTGCCAGGCTTTGCGCAGCGTCTGCTCCTCGCGCAGGGCAATGGCCAGGGGACCGAGGTTTTCCAGCTGGCGGGTTTGGCCCATGCGCAGGCCAAAGTCTTCGACCTTCGCCGCATACGCTGAGTCTTCCAGCAAGTGCATGACCGATTTCGCCGGGATCATGATGCTTGGGTCCATCAACGCGGCATCGGTGATGCCTGCCTTGCGCAACTGTCGATAGGGGTCGAGTCCGACGGAGATCGCAACGTCGATAAAATTCGTCAGGCTTGAACTTCTAAGCAAACTCGGCATTGGAACTCCATTTTTGCCTCGAGATGTAAAAAAAATACCCCGAAATGTCAAGTCCAACAAAGGCCATTCGCGGATACTTTTTCTACGAGTGGCGCTAAGCACACTGATATTGAGCGCAAACATTCGGCATTTCGTATTCGAGGAGAATCAATTTGGCACACGTTATTCGTATGAATGAAACAGGTGGTCCGGATGTTTTGCGCTGGGAAGAAATGGAGGTTGGCGATCCGGGTCCAGGGCAAGTTCGATTGCGTCATGAAGCGGTGGGCCTGAATTTTGCCGACACCTATTTCCGTTCCGGGTTGTACCCGATGCCGCTTCCCGCCGGCATGGGCGTGGAAGGCGCAGGCGTAGTCCAGGCCGTTGGCGAAGGGGTGAGTAATGTTGCGGTCGGCGATCGTGTCACCTACACCGGCTTCCTTAACACATTGGGCGCCTATAGCACCGAGCGCCTGATACCCGCGGCGCCCTTGATCAAGCTGCCCGACTCCATTTCGTGCGAAACAGCGGCGGGGATGACCATGCGCGGGCTGACGTCGTCCTATCTGATGCGTCGCATCCATGACTTCAAAGCGGGCGACACCATCCTCATGCATGCGGCGGCTGGCGGTGTTGGACTGATTGTGTCGCAGTGGGCCAAGCTACTCGGTGTGACGGTTATCGGCACCGTATCGAGCGAAGCCAAGGCCGAGATTGCGCGGGCCCATGGTTGTGACCATACGATCAACTACAGCCACGAAGACGTGGCCGCGCGGGTCCGTGAATTGACCGATGGCGTTGGCGTCAACGTGGTGATCGACAGCGTGGGGAAAGACACCTTCGACGCCTCTTTGAATTCGGTCAAGCGGCGCGGTCTGGTCGTTTGCCTGGGCTTCGCCTCCGGCCCGGTCTCAGGCTTTGATCCGCAAATCCTTGCCACCAAGGGTTCACCTTTCCTGACCCGCCCGGCGCTGGCTGATTACATCGTCGACCCGGTGGAAAAGGCCGCACTCGCTGCGGAAATCTTCGGTCATGTTGCAGCCGGTCGCATCAACATCCCGATCAACCAGCGTTACGCGCTACAGGACGCGGTGCAGGCCCATCGCGATCTGGAAGCGCGCAAAACCACAGGCTCCTCGATTTTTGTGATCTGAGGAGGTCGCCATGCGAGTTGAACAACTGACCTGTTCCATCGGTGCCGAGCTGATCGATGTCAATGTCGCCGACGCCATCCACGACGATGAAGTGTTCGGGCTTATCCGCGAAGCGTTGATCAAGCATCGGGTGCTGTTTTTGCGTGATCAGGACATTACCCGGGCTGAGCATGCGAGCTTTGCACGCCGCTTTGGCGATCTGGAGGACCACCCGGTAGCGCCGACCGACCCCGAGGCGCCCGGCCTGGTGCAAATCTACAAGCGCCCGGACGTCCCGCTCGATCGCTACGAGAACACTTGGCATACCGATGCGACCTGGCGCCAGGCACCGCCCATGGGGGCCGTACTGCGTTGCGTGGAGTGCCCGCCAGTCGGCGGTGACACGATGTGGGCGAATATGGTGTTGGCCTATGACAACTTGCCGGATCAGGTCAAGGCGCAGATCGGCGACCTGATTGCCAGTCATAGCATCCAGTCGAGTTTCGGCGCGGCGATGCCGCGTGAAAAACGCCATGCGCTGAAGGCCCAGTTTCCGGATGCAGAGCATCCAGTCGTGCGCATTCACCCTGAAACCGGCGAAAAGGTGCTGTTCGTCAATGCCTTTGCGACGCACTTCGTGAATTACCACACCAAGGAACGTGTGCGTTACGGACAGGACTGCAACCAGGCGGGTGGTGACCTGCTGCAATACCTGATCAGCCAGGCGTACATCCCTGAATATCAAGTGCGCTGGCGCTGGAAGAAAAACAGCATGGCCATCTGGGACAACCGCTGCACCCAGCATTACGCCGTGATGGATTACCCGCCGTGCCATCGCCAGATGGACCGCGCCACGATCATCGGTGACCGGCCTTACTGAACGGGCAGACACAGCTTTTTTCCAATCCGATCCAACTAGCTGACAGTGAGATAGAAAATGCAATTTCTAGACGATTCGCTGCACCCGGAAAACCAGGAAAAAGTAGTTATTACCGTCGCCCCGTACGGTCCCGAGTGGATGCCTGAGGACTTCCCGGAAGATATCCCTGTCACCATGGCAGAACACATCGAAAAGGCAGTCGAGTGTTACGACGCTGGCGCCACTGTGCTGCACCTGCATGTGCGGGAACTTGATGGCAAGGGATCGAAACGCCTGTCCAAATTCAACGAGCTGATCGCCGGTGTGCGCGAGGCTGTGCCGGACATGATCATCCAGGTCGGCGGTTCGATTTCATTCGCCCCGGAAAACGATGGCCAGGCTGCCAAGTGGCTGTCCGATGACACGCGCCACATGCTGGCAGACCTTGATCCGAAACCCGACCAGGTAACGGTAGCGATCAACACCACGCAGATGAACATCATGGAGTTGCTCTATCCCGAATACATCGAGGGCACTTCGCTGGGCAATCCGCTACTCGGCGCAGCCTATAGCGAAATGACAGTGCCCGCAGGGCCTGCCTGGGTGGCAGAGCACCTGCGCCGCCTGCAGGCCTCCGGGATTCAGCCGCACTTCCAGTTAACGGGTATCCACGCGCTGGAAACCCTGCAGCGCCTGGTGCGCAAAGGCCTCTACACCGGTCCTTTGAATTTGACCTGGATCGGGGTAGGTGGAGGATTTGAGGGGCCCAATCCGTTCAACTTCATGAACTTCGTACAGCGTGTCCCGCAAGCTTGCACATTGACTGCCGAGTCTCTGCTCAAGAATGTGCTGCCGTTCAACATGATGGCATTGGCCATGGGTTTGCACCCGCGCTGCGGCAACGAAGACACCATCATTGGTCAACATGGCCAGCGCTTCGGCTCAGTGGATCAGGTCAAGCAAACCGTGCGTGTGGCTAAAGAGTTGGGCCGCGAAATTGCGACCGGCAAAGAGGCGCGCCAAATCTACCGCATCGGCACCTGGTACAAGGATGCAGACGAAACGCTCGCTGCAAACGGCATGCTGCCCAACCGCACTGCGGGCCCGATCGTCCCCTCGGCCCACGGTCGATAGTTCGCCTCAGCGTGAGCACGGGCAGTAAGGCGCCAGCGCCTTCCTGCCCGGTTGTACCGATGCAGCCGTGCGCAATTCCCTTGAGTTGCGTGGATAAAAATAATGGGGGCGATATGCAGGCAGAGAAGTTTTCCATATCGGTTGCGGCGAATCCTGCGCGTGGGATTTCACGCCCGCGAGCCTATTGCTGGCTGGTATTTATCGTTATCTACGCATTGATGCTGTCCGATTACATGTCGCGACAGGCACTCAATGCAGTCTTTCCACAACTGAAGGCCGAGTGGGCCTTGAGCGATGCGCAACTCGGCCTGCTCAGTGGCATCGTGGGGCTTGCGGTTGGCTTGCTGGCTGTTCCGGCCGCGTTGATGGCGGACCGCTGGGGGCGGGTTAAAAGTGTGGTGATCATGGCGCTGTTCTGGAGCCTGAGCACCTTGGCCTGTGGACTGGCAGAGCACTATAACCAGCTGCTGCTGGCCCGACTGTTTGTCGGTATTGGCGAGGCCGGCTACGGCAGCGTGGGGCTCGCAATTATCTTGAGTGTATTCCCGTCTTCCATGCGTGCCACGCTGACCGGGGCCTTTACCTCTGCCGGCATGTTTGGCTCGGTACTGGGCCTGGCCTCAAGCGGCGTGATAGCGAATCACTTTGGCTGGCGCGCCGCGTTGATTGCCATGGCGGCGCTCGGGTTTCTATTGATCCTGTTCTTTGCATTCACCATTACTGAAACACGCCTGGCGCAGCACAGGCCCCTTCAGTTAGTCGAGTCGCCGGTCGAAGGCAAACGTGTTGAAAAAATTCGATTGCGCTCACTTCTCAAGACGTTGTTTGGCGCGCCGACGCTGGTGTTCACCTATGTTGGCAGTGGCCTTCAGCTCTTCACCGCCTACACCATCATTGCCTGGATGCCCAGTTACCTGAACCGCTACTACGATTTACCCGCTGACAAGTCGGCACTGGCGGCGGCAGTGTTACTGATCGCCAGCGGGCTCGGCATGGGGCTGTGCGGCGTGTTCACTGACTGGGTGGGGCGCAAGTCGGACAAAAACAAAACGTTGCCCGCCATTCTCTACTGCCTGGGCTCCTGCCTGCTGCTGATGATCAGCATGCGCTTGCCACCCGGCACCGGACAGTTCGCGGTGATCATCGCGGGCGTTTTCTTTGCGGCTGGCACTTATGGCTCAGCGGGCGCCATCGTCACCGATCTGGTGCACGTCTCTCTTCACGGAACCGCGATCGCTACCCTGGCGCTGGCCGGCAACCTGTTGGGTGCCGCGCCAGGGCCCTACCTGACCGGCCTGCTCGCCGACAGGATCGGCCTGCTCGGCGCGTTGCAGTGGGTCCCGTTAGTCTCGATTGGCTCAGCACTGGCGTTTGCTTTCGCAAGGTCCCATTACCTCCACGACCTGCGCCGCCATGAATCCTCAAGTTGCCATCAATCGCGTTGAAAAAACACTTCTCACATCCCGTAAGGAAATGCAGACGATGAATCACATCCATTCAAAACCGCTCAAGGGTAAAGTCGCCGTCATCACCGGCGCTGGCCGTGGCATTGGCCGCGCCATTGCCCTGGCTTATGCGCAGGCCGGCGCCGCGGTGGTTTGCAGTGCCCGCAGCACGGCGGAAATAGCCGAGACTGTGCGCATGATCATCGAAGCAGACGGCCAGGCTGTCGCCCAGACAGTCGACGTGGGTGACTACGCCGCAGTCGCCGCCCTGTACCAGCGCGCCAGCGATGAATTCGGCGGCGTCGATATCGTGGTCGCCAACGCCGGCATCGCCATCGAGCAACGACGGATCGAGGACAGTGACCCGGCGCAGTGGCGCAAGACCATCGACATCAACCTGACCGGTGCCTACCACACCGCTCATGCCGCCATCCCTTACCTGCGCCGGCGCGGTGCCGGGAAAATCATCATGATCGGTTCTGGCCAGCGCCACCGTGCCACCCCCGGTTTTTCGGCTTACTCCTGCTCCAAGAGCGGCATGTGGATGCTCACCCAGTCGCTCGCGGTGGAGTTGCTGGAATACAACATTAGCGTCAACGAACTGATTCCAGGGCCTGTACAGACCGAGATGACCCGTGATGCGGCGATTCCCCCGGGGGAGTGGTTCAAGACCCCGGAAGACGTGGTGTCGCTGGCCTTGTTCCTGGCAAATATGCCTGATGCAGGACCTACCGCTCAGAGTTATAGCCTTATGCGCCGGGCGATCTGATGGGTAAGACGTCGTCTTGGACCCAGTGACGACTCTAACTTGACCAATGAATGTCGCTTTAACTGAAACTCATCCTGTGAGAAGCGTTAAATGAGTGCAACTGCATTGTTTACCCGGATGGATCAAAGCACCCAGGAAGACTGGGATATCATATCTGCAGAATTTAAAAACTTTGCCAGCGCTTTGCCTGATCGAATCATCGCGCACATGAATTTGCTCTCGGGTGATTTTTCCGGCTTTCCGATTGATCGTCTGGATCACTGCCTGCAAACGGCTACGCGCGCCTATCGTGATGGTCGCGATGAAGAGTATGTGGTGTGCGCGTTACTGCATGACATCGGTGATACGCTGGGCGCCTACAATCATTCCGAAGTGGCGGCGGCCATCCTCAAACCCTTTGTCAGCGAAGAAAATCACTGGATGATCCAGAACCATGGAATTTTCCAGGGTTATAATTTCTTTCACCGCATTGGAATGGATCGCAACATGCGCGACATGTTCAAGGAACAGTCGAACTATGCGCGCACGGCAGAATTTATCGAATTGTACGACAGTCCCGCCTTCGATCCCGAAGGTGAAACTTTACCCTTGAGCTTCTTTGAGCCGATGTTGCGCCGTGTATTGGCCAAGCCAAAGTTGTCCCTCTATGGGCCCATGTTTGAGCGCTGAAACACCCGCCAACCCCAAAATGTAAAATTATTACCCCAAATCGTCAAAAGCGAATTTGGTTTTCTGCAGATACTTGTCTCACGTCATCCAGATACCGGAGTCATTTATGCAATTGGACGAGCAACTTGAACACGCGCCATTTGAAATGGCGCAGGCTAGCACGCGCAACTTTGCAGGCCGTGTCGTATTGATTACCGGCGCGGGCCGAGGCCTGGGGGGAACCATTGCCCGGCATTTCGCGCGGGCCGGTGCGGATGTTGTCATCTGCGATATCGATATCCCCGCCCTGGAGGAAACCCGCAAGGCCGTTGAAGCGGCGGGTGCCAACTGTTTGGCCCTGCACTGCGACATCTCCTCGAGCAGCCAGGTGGTCGCCATGTTCGCCGACATTGTCCAGCGTTTTGGCACGTTGCACATTCTGGTGAATAACGCGGCGCTGGCGCCCACCGGGGCCGCTGATGCGGTACGACGTAACAAGCATTACGCCTACATCACCACTGCGCAACCGAGGCAATCACTGGGTTTCACCAGTGAAATAACCGACGAGGAGTGGCATCGGTACTGGGATGTCAATGTGCACGGCATGTTCTATTGCACGCGCGAAGCGCTCAAGCTGATGCAGGAGCAACGCTATGGTCGCATCGTGAACCTTGCCTCGATCGCCGGGATGTCGGCAATCAGCGCGCACAGTCCGCACTACAGCGCGTCAAAGGGCGCCGTCATTGCCTTCACCAAATCGGTCGCGGCGGAAGTTGCCGGCGGCAACATCCTGGTCAATGCCTTGGCACCGGGCGGGGTGTCGACTCCCTTCTTTGAAGAGTATCTCGACTCCATCGGCGAGGAAGGCCGGCGCAGGTTCTGGCAAGTCATACCGGCGGGCAGGTTCGGGACAACCGATGAATATGCGTCCGTGGCGACGTTCCTTGCAGGCGATCACTATTTCGTGGGGCAGGTCATCAGTCCCAATGGGGGAGCAGTCCTTTAAACAGTGCGAACTTGCTGTTGAGTACGACACCCCCACTTCAACATCTGGACAACACTATGCGACTGGTAAGATTCGGAGAAAAGGGCAAGGAGAAGCCTGGCCTGCTCGATAGCCAGGACATCATCAGGGACCTGAGCGGTATTCTCAGCGACATCGACGCAAGTACATTCACGCCATCATCCCTGGCGCATCTACAGGATATCGATCCATCGACTCTCCCGGCCGTGGAGGGGAATCCAAGGTTGGGGACGCCACTGCGGGTAACCGGCAAGTTCCTCGCGATCGGGTTGAATTACCGGGATCATGCACAGGAGGCCAATCTGCCGATTCCTTCGGAACCGATAGTGTTCATGAAAGCCAACTCCTGTGTCACGGGCCCCCATGATGAAATCATCCTTCCACCCGATAGTAAAAAAACCGATTGGGAAGTCGAACTCGGCATTGTTATTGGCAGCGAAGGCGCCTATCTCGAAAAAAAGGATGCATTGGCGTATGTAGCGGGCTACGTCCTGGTTAATGATGTTTCGGAAAGAGCCTATCAATTGGAGCGTGGAGGCACTTGGGATAAAGGAAAGAGTTGCGATAGCTTTGGCCCGATTGGCCCGATTGGCCCATGGTTCATCACCAAAGATGAAATAGGCGACGTACAGAACTTATCCATGTGGCTGGAGGTGAACGGCGTTCGCCGGCAAACAGGCAACACGGCGACGATGATTTTTGATGTGCCCACTATCGTCGCGTATATCAGCCAGTTCATGCGACTTTACCCTGGCGACATTATCACCACGGGTACGCCGCCAGGCGTTGGGATGGGTATCAAGCCCACACCGGTTTTTCTTGAAGAAAACGACATTGTTACGCTGGGTATTGAAAAACTTGGCCAGCAACGCCAGGCGTGTGTTCGCTACAAAGGTTGAGTTCAATAAAGGCTATTAACAATAGTTCCGGCGGGAAAATGCGTCATCGAAGTATTTGATGTTGTTTGGATAAAAACAAAAATAAACGGAGACAAGTCAATGCATGAACATAGCGTTTGTAGTGCGTGCCTGCGGCGAAGTCAGTTGGCTGTGGCCTGACCTTGAACAAAACTTTCTAAACATTCGCATTGCCCGGGTGCCGGGCAGGAGATCTAAGCAATGATGTTCGTGAAAAGGTTGATGGCGACTTCCCTGGCAATGGTTTTCACAACAGCGGTACACGCCGCAGTGTCCCCTGAACAGGCGGCCAGGCTGGGCACCAGTCTGACGCTGGTGGGGGCCGAAAAGGCCGGTAGTGCCGATGGCTCCATTCCGGCCTACAGCGGCGGCCTGACCACCGCACCGGCCAGCTTCAAGGCGGGCGACACGTTTCGTCCGGACCCCTTTGCCAGTGAAAAGCCGGTGCTGGTGATCGACGGCAAGAACCTCGCCCAGTACCAGGGCATGCTCACGGCCACCACGGCGAAGTTGATCGAGCGATTTCCCAGCTACCGCGTCGATGTTTATCCGACCCACCGCACTGTAGTACTGCCGCAGGCAGTCCTGGACAACAGCGTGAAGAACGCGTCCGGGGCCAAGTCTCTCGAAGGCGGGTTGGCCATCGACAACGTCTTGCCGGGCGTGCCGTTCCCGATTCCGCAATCGGGCGCCGAGGCCATGTGGAACTTCCTGCTGCGCTACCAGGGCGTCAATATCAATGCCAAGTACGACTCCTGGAACGTCGATTCGGCCGGTGTGGCCAGCCTGGCGACCACCGCTCAAGCGTTCATCAACTACCCGATCTACGAGAACATGTCGCAGCCGATCACCAGCTCCGACGTGTACTACCAGATGAAACTGTATTACACCGGCCCGGCGCGGCGCGCCGGTGAAGCCATCATGCTCAAGGACGCGACCAACGCCATCGAAATGCCGCGCCGCGCCTGGCAGTACCTGCCTGGCCAGCGCCGGGTGAAGCTGGCCCCGAGCCTGGCCTACGACACGCCTAACCCAGGTACGGCTGGCACCGGCACCTACGACGACGTGTTCGTGTTCAACGGCGCGCTGGATCGCTATGACTGGAAGTTGGTGGGCAAGCAGGAAATGATCGTGCCCTATAACACCTACAAACTGACCTACGCCCAGGATCCGAAGTCGCTGACGACCTCCAACCACCTGGCACCGGATATGGTGCGCTGGGAGAAACACCGCGTCTGGGTGGTGGAGGGCAACCTGAAGTCCGGCGCACGTCACGTGTACCAGAAACGCCGCTTCTATCTGGATGAAGACAGCTGGGTCGCTCTGGCCTCTGACCAGTACGATTCCCGTGGGCAGCTCTACCGTGGTTCCTTCGCCTTCCTGAGCCAGAGTTATGACAAGCAGGTTCCGGACGCCACGCCGTACATGATCTACGACCTGGTCGGCGGTTCCTACAACATCAACGGCGTGGTTGGCCCGTACGGCGGCATCCACTACATCAATGCGCTGTCCAAGGCACAGTGGTCGCCTGAGTCCCTGGCAGGGGCGGGCATTCGCTAGGAATTCATGTGGTGAGAGGACTTGTGTGGTGAGGGTTTTATCCCCTCACCACAGGTTTCTTGTTCGCCTGGACATTTGCTGGCCGGGCTCAAGAATACGGCGTCTGCACACGCAAGGTTATTTGAAGTGCTTCGTCATCGCCTGCTTACCGATTGCGGCTTCAATGTCTCGGTAGGTGCGCTTATCGGTCGCGCAAAGCAGCGACCGTCCATCCCTCAGTTGCATCGAAAAGGTCAGCTCGATTTCATCGTCTGCCAGTATCACGCCAGCGACAGCTCCGATCGGTCCGAGAGCCAATGCGCCGGCCAGCCCCAAGCCGAGAGCGCTCGATACGTCCCGATAAGAAGATTCATTGACAACCGTGACGTCGAGTATTTCGCACGTGGTGATCTTCAGGCCTGGCCATGGATAGACGGCCGTTTGAATGGTTATGAACCCAGGTTCAAGTTCTGCAGAACCTTCAAGGAAATCCCCCGCCAGGATTTTTATTTTTGCCATGTGGTGTCCTCCCTGTATGAGCTACAAGAAAATTCAACGCTTGGCAGGGTGGTGCGTCAACACGCTCTGGACGAGCAATACCTATTGGCCGACTAGTGGCTTTGGCCGGGCTGGATCGAGTCTCGTGAATGAATGCTTCACTCAATAAGGCCGCGTATTGCAAGCCTCGTCAATGAGGTCGATGAAGTCGTCATGGGATACCGGTTTACCTACATGATAATTAAACCCTGATTGCCTGGTTTTTTTCTGCTCCTCGCTGGTGGCGTAGCCCGAGAGGGCAATGGCAGGCGTGTGTTTCAGGTGGGAAATCTGACGGATGGCCCGGATGAACTGATGGCCATCCATGACCGGCATGCCGATGTCCGAGATGATCACGTCGTAGTTGCTGTCCTTCGCCGCTTTCAGGGCTTGCAGGGGATCGCTGAAGGCTTCGACATGCGCGTCTTCCATTTCCAGCAACATTTGCAGGACTTCCATGACGTCCTTGGAGTCTTCCACCAGCAGCACTTTCTGGCCAACCAGACGCCCCTGTTCGGCGACTGTCGGCTGTTTGCCCGGCTGTTGTGAGGGCCGAGAGAGCGGCAACCGGAGGGTGAAGGTACAGCCACGACCAATGCCTTCGGACTGTACATCTACCGAACCGCCGTGGGCTTCCACCAGTTGCCGCACCAACGACAGGCCAATGCCCAGGCCTTCGCGCTGATGGCTGGCATGCTGGTTGTCCGCCTGGCTGAAGAGATCGAACACTTTGTGCAGATTGTCCTGCTCGAGCCCCACGCCGCTGTCGATGACGTCCAGTTGCGCCATGTTCTCGACACGATGGGCGATCAGCTCGATGCGGCCATCCCTGGGCGTGAACTTCAGTGCATTGTTGAGCAGGTTCCAGATGATCTGCTCCAGGCGTGTGCTGTCGGCATCGACCACCAGGGGCGGCTCGGGAGGCTGGGGCAGCTGCAGCGTGACCTCGCACGGATGCTGGTCATTGATCACCACGGTGTAGATATCCTGGAGAATTCGTCCCAGGTCCACTGCCTGTTTTTTCAGCTTGAGCTTGCCGGTGCGTACCCGGGCGACGTCCAGCAGGTCGTCGATGATCCGCGCCTGGCTGGCGACCGCATCGCAGATGGTGTTCACGGCTTTCATGGCCGGCCCGGCGGATTTGGTCATCGGCAGGCGCCGCAGCAGTTCGGCATTGAGCTGGATGAGATTGAGCGGGTGCTTGAGTTCGTGGGACATCACCGCAAAGAACTCGTCCTTGAGGTGACTGCTGGTCTGGGTCTCGGCCAGTTGCTGGCTTTGTTGGTCATGCATGCGCTTGTGACCGGTGAGGTCGCGGGCAATCTTCACGTAGCCCTGCAGGTTCTCGCCCTTGAGCAGCGTGACTTCGCCGCTGCAATAGAAGCGGCTGCCGTCCTTGCGCAGGTGCCAGCGTTCGTCTTCGCCGCGGCCTTGCTCACGGGTCAGGCGTAGTTCGGTTTCCGGCACGCCCTCGGCGCGGTCCTCGGGGGTAAAGATCAGGTCGTAATAGGCGCCGAGCACTTCGTCCTTGGCGTAACCGAAAATCAGCTGCGCGCCGGTGTTCCAGTCGGTAATCACGCCATGCTCATCGAGAATGATGATCGCAAAATCGTGGGTGCTTTCGGCAACCAGGCGCATGCGCTCGTTATTCAAGCGCAACTCATCCTCCGCCGCGCGACGCTTGCTGATGTCGATAAAGGTCAGCACCGTGCCGTCGATATGATCCTCGCTGGAACGATAGGGCAGCAATCGGGCGATGTACCAGCGTTGGTCGTTGCTGCTGACCTCGCGCTCGATCATGTTCAGCGAGCCAAAAACCGTCTCCGCATCCTCGACCATCTCCGGGTAATCGAGGCGGTGGGTGATGTCCAGCAACGAGCGCCCGGTATCGACCGGCAGCATGCTGAAGATGTCCGTGGCCCGGGGGGTGAACCAACGGATGCGCATGTTGCGATCGACGAACACCGTGGCAATGTCGGTGGAGGTAATCAGGTTGGAAAGGTAGTCGTTGATCTTGTCGGTTTCTTCAACCTTGGTCTTGAGCTCGTAGTTGACCGTCAGCAGTTCCTCGTTGATCGACTGCAGCTCTTCCTTGCTGGTTTCCAGCTCCTCGGTGGCCGAACGCAGCTCTTCGTTGATGGCCTGCATTTCTTCGTTGGAAGCCTTGAGTTCTTCACTGGAGACTTCCGACTGTTCGATCGTCTCCTGCAGGTGCATCTTGGTGCGCTGCAGTTCATGCTCGAGGCTGGCCAGCAGTTGGTTGTCGCTCTCGTTCGAGGCAACATCCAACTGTACATTCGCAACGATTTCCTGCTCCTCGAGGATCACCAGCACGTACTCGCTGTCGGTCTCTTCATCCTTGTACGGGTGCGCGCTCAGATCCACCTGGTAATGCCGCTGTTCGCGCTGGATACGGACCTTGTTCGAGGTGACGGCAGCGCCTGTTTGATGGACCTGGTAGAGCATCGTGCGCAGCTCCAGTCGCAATTCTGGAAGCGCGAGTGCCAGCAGGCTGCGGGTCAGCTCTCCCGCCACATACCGCAGAAAGCGCCCGGCACCTTCACTCAGGTGCAGGATGTTGCCGTTGACGTCGACAATAATGCTCGGTGGTGCGGTCTTTTCCAGCGCGCGCAGATGGATATCGGCGAAGGAAATCTTGCGAGTCGTTGGGGTTTCAAGGGGGCGGGCGCTGATGGCGGTTCGCGCATAGCCGTCGTGAGGCAGGGCCGGGGCGCGCCGAGGCGTGGTCGCAGGGCTCTTGGCGCGGAAGATGCGATTGCGTTTGTCCACCGGGGTAAACAGGTCCGGGCAGCCATCGGCGAATTCGGATGCCCCCAAAAACAGGAAACCGCCCGGCCGCAAGGCAAAATGAAACATCTCGTAGAGGGTGCGTTGTACGTCGCGGTCCAGGTAAATCAACAGGTTCCTGCAGACAATCAGGTCCATCTGCGAGAACGGTGGGTCCTGTAACAGGCTGTGCTTGGCGAACAGCACCTTGTCACGGATCTCCTTGTGCACCCTGAAGTTCTGGCCCTCCTTGATGAAATGCTGACGCAGGCGCTGGGGAGGGACATCGGTGATGATCGCCCCGGGATAAAGGCCCCTGCGTCCAACGGCGATGGCGCGCTCATCGATGTCAGTGGCAAACACTTGCACTTTGGCCGCTGTAGCCTCTAGCGCCAATTGGTCACTGACCAGAATGGCCACGCTATAGGCTTCCTCGCCGGTCGAACAACCGGCAGACCAGATGCGAATTTCCTCACGGTGCGGCTGGGAGTCGCGTAGCGATTTCACCAGGCTGGGCACCACTTCGCGTTCCAGCGCTTCGAAGGCTTCGCGGTCGCGGAAAAAGTTGGTCACGCCGATCAGCATATCGCCCAGCAGGGCGTTGTTTTCTTCCGGGTGCGTTTGCAGGTAGTCGTAGTAGGCGACCAGGTTTGGCTGGGCGGTCACTTGCAAGCGTCGCTCTATCCGGCGCAGGACCGTGGCGCGCTTGTAGTGCTTGAAATCGTGGCCGGTATTGGTGCGCAAGTGCAGCAGGATGTCCTGCAAAATACGCTCGGTCTTCGCTGCATCTTGCTCCTCGGGAAGGGGCGTCTTGAGGCCTGGATCATTGGCGCCGGGCAGGGTGATGGTTTGTGCGTTGTGCCAAAGCTCCAGGAGCTTTTGTGGCATTTGCGCCACGGGCATCACCAGGTCAACCATCCGGGTGTCAATGGCCGCGCGCGGCATGCTGTCGAACTCAGCCTCTTCGGGCGTCTGGACCAGGGTGACGCCCCCTTGCTCCTTGATTCGCGACAGGCCGACCGCGCCATCGGAGCCGGCGCCAGAAAGCACCACGCAAAAAGCGCGCTCCTTGTGCACATCCGCCAGGTCCCTGAAGAACAGATCGATAGCAATGTGGCTTCCCGCCGAGCGCTGTGCAGGAGCGACCGACAGATAGCCGTCATTCATGATCAGGTCATGGGCCGGCGAAATGACGTAGACGCAGTTTTTCTCGATCGGGATCGTCTCGGTCACCTGGCGCACCGGCATTTGCGTGACGTCCTGGATGATCCGGTCGGCGATGCTTTCATGGTCTGGCGCCAAATGAAGAATGACCACGAAGGCCATGCCATTGTCATTGGGCATGTGTTCGAAGAACGATTTCACCGCGTTGAGGCCGCCAGCGGAGGCGCCAATCCCGACCACCGGGAATGCGAGGTTGCTGGGGGTCAGCTCCTTTCGATGCGGAACATTGGGTGAGCGGCTGGGAGTAGTTCTCATAGGAGGCACCTTGATCTCCGGGGCAAGCTCTGCCTACAGCTGCCCAGGGTAAACCGCGATTCCGGTCCCTGGCGTGGATATCGGCGGATGACAGCGATTTACAATTTAACGTCGAGTCGAATCAAGCTTGGACCATCTTGTCGTTCTATGTAAACCGCAACGCGGTCGCCAATTCGTTGAAAGCCAAGATCGACGCTGTGTTCATTGATCTGGAGTGTCCGCACTTCCAGACGGTCAATACCAATGGGCAGTCGAGGTTGCCTGATGACCACTCGACAGTCAGCGGCATCAATGCTGATCCCCAGGCATGCCTGCAAGAGCATGAAAATGGAGCCTGCTGCCCAGGCTTGAGGCAAACAGGCGACTGGATAGGCAACCGGTGCCTCACCCGGACCACGCTTGAACCCGCAGAACAGTTCGGGTAACCGCATCCCGAAAAACGTCGCGGCTTCGAACATCCCGCTGAGGACACGAACGACGCCCGTATACTCGCCATATCGGGCCATACCTGCTGCGCACAGGGCAACGTCATGCGGCCAAACCGAACCGTTGTGATAAGACATGGGGTTGAACCGCACGGCCCCGGTTTCAAGTGTTCGAACGCCCCAGCCGTTATTGAAGATGTTGGTCAGAAATTGCCGGGCAACCGTTTTTCCCCGTTCAGGCATGGGTAATCCCGTGAACAGCAGGTGACCTGCGTTCGAGGCTTTCACCTCGCAACGCTGGCCATTGCCATCGAGCGCCAGTGCGTAAAATTGCTGATCCTCCATCCAGAAGCATTTTTCAACCGCCCGGCGCAGGTTTTCTGCGATGCCTTGCCATCGAACCCCAGCTTGCTCATTGCCTCGTTGCCTGGCCAAGGTGCTCATGCTCAAGAATGCGCGCCAGGCGTAGCCTTGCACTTCTATCAATGCGATGGGCCCAACCGGGGTGCGGCCATCGCGATGAAAAATGGCGTCATGACTGTCTTTCCAGCCTTGATTGGCCAAGCCGGTGACTTCCCCTCGCTGGTAGCTGATGAAGCCTTCGGCATTCCTCGAGGCATTGGTCTCCATCCAGAGCGTGGCCAGTTCCAGTGCCGGCCAAAGCGCTTCAATGAACGCCCGATCGTTGGTGCGTTTTGCATAAGCGCCGGCCAGCATCACGAACAAGGGGGTCGTATCGACGCCTCCGTAATAACGGGCAAAGGGTAATTCGTTGAGTTTCGACATTTCACCCTGTCGCGTCTCATGCATGATTTTGCCCGGCTCAGCATCGCTGAAGGTCGAAATCTCCGTGGCCTGATGAGCAGCCAGGTAGGCGAGCACACCTCGGGCAAGGCACGGGTTGAGCCAGAGTGATTGATAGGCTGTGATAATCGCATCGCGGCCAAAAGGTGTGGAGTACCAAGGAACGCCGGCATAGGGGTAGGGGCCGGAGGGAAGATCGGCAGTCAATAAGGCTAGGTCAGCCCGGGATTTGTTTATCCAACCCTGGAACAGCCGGCCGGAAGCCTTGATACGTGCACCTCGCTGCTCTTTCCTGCGCATGGCTCGGCAAGCTTGCGCGGCGGCGGACCGGTAACGCGTGCGGCCAGGACTGACAATGCTGGAGCCTACTTCAACATACAGCTCGCGGCGCTCGTGAGCGCCGATATCGATGTGGAAACTCGCACTGTCGCCGCTGATGTGTTCTGGCAATCGGGAAAAACTGATCGCCATGCAGCGTCGCTGATGGTCCAGTCCCTGGTAATGAAGCATCACGCCTTGTTCGAGCACTTCAGGCTTGGTCAGCGTGCCACGCAGTGGCCGTTTTTGACCACGAACTTCGAACATGTCGAGGAAGTCTCCACGGAACCGCAGTTCGATCGGTAGTTTGCCAGGTTGCTCGCTGTAGTTGAAAAAGCAGATGCGCTCGAACATTCGCTCTTCCCAAAGAAAGCGCTTGCGCTCGATATGGATGACGCCTTGCGGTGTGTCCTCTTCTCCCAGTACCGGTAGCGGGTGGTTGGTCAAATGTGAACGGAAGTACACGTTGTCGCGGCTGACCGCCGCCGAGAGCAGCGACGGACGCCGACCCGCCACGGTCAATTGATATTCAGATAACAAACGCGTGTCGTGGTAGAACATGCCCACGGCACCCCCGTCGATATCACCGAATGCATTAGCCACCAGGTACGTATTGTGATCGACCAGCACATACAAGGTATGCGCAACGGGTTCATTCGCACCGGGTTTTGGTTGCGGCTGTTCAGGACTGCTGGACGAGGTATTCATGGGCTATGTCCGGCACTACGTAATCAGACCTGTTGGTGAGTGTCCGGTAGAGGTCAACATAACGTTGCGCCATCACCTTGGCTGAAAAACGTCTGACGAATACGTCACGTATCACTTGTCGATCAAGTTCAAGTACCTGACGGGCAGCGAGCACTGCCTCCTGTTCGCTATTGATTATGAAGCCGGTTACACCATGATCAACCACTTCGGGGACAGAACCGCAGCGCCAGGCGATGACCGGCGTACCGCAGGCCATGGCCTCGATCATCACCAGGCCGAAGGGTTCGGGCCAATCAATGGGAAAGAGCAGCGCCCGGGCGTTGCCCAGGAATGCGGATTTGTCGGCATCGCCAATCTCGCCGATGAATTCGATGCCTGGTTGTGCCAATAAAGGGCGTATCTGCCGTTCGAAGTATTCGCGATCGGCGGCGTCGACCTTGGCGGCGATCTTCAAGGGCAACCCGGTAGCGCGCGCAATGCGGATAGCCCGGTCGGGACGCTTTTCCGGAGAAATACGCCCCAGGAAGGCGAGGTAGTCACCCGGTCTTGAATGGAACGTCAGACTGGACTGCGGTAAACCGTGATAAACGGTGTCGATCCAATTGGCGTTCGGTAATGGCTGGCGCTGATGTTGCGAGATTGAAACCAAGGGATAGTGAGACCATCGAGAATAGGCTCCCTCCAGATCCTTGATATCAAGGCGACCATGAATAGTGGTCAAGACCTTATGCGCCATGTCTTCGAAAAATGGAAAATGCAACAGGTCTATATGAAAGTGCAGCACATCGAACGCTGCTGCTCGATGTCGCAACTCATACAGCAAACTCAAGTGACTCGCCAACTCGGACTTCAACGGACTACTGTCGAGCCGTAACGCTTGATCCCGGGCTGCAACCAAGTTTGCACAAGTGCGCGATCCCTCGGCGGCGAAAAGGGTGACGTCATGTCCCAGTCCGACTAAAGCATCCGTTAGATGAGCTACAACTCTTTCGGTTCCTCCATAGAGATAAGGGGGCACGGATTCATACAGCGGGGCTATTTGGGCGATTTTCATTGCCGCAATCTCTAAGTCATCAACGTTTATGGCAAAGACCTGCCGTCAAGTTTTTCGACCTGACCGTAAAGTCATTGGATTGATTGCCACGACAGGCGGTTAATTCATAGAGGAAAGCTCAATGCGCAGCGACAGTGATATTGCAAATATATAGTTGGGGCAATGAGTTTCGTGGAGGAATTCGTCCGACAAGTGGCAGGTTTCAGGAAGTTGACGCTGTAGATTTGTCGTACTAAATATTTCGTATTGCGTTGGTTTTCATCGAAATTCAACAAAGAGGGAGGCCACGAAGATGATGCGCAGAGGTTCCACGTATTGGCTCTGGGCGGACTGCGAGTTGCATTGTCGATCCCACGATGAATTGCAAAATGATGGCACTCTCATTGATGTTCAAACAAGAGTTTCCAGAAAGGGTAGAACGCAGCTATTCATCGGTGTCTACGACAAAAACGGCTCGCCCTTATTTGAAGAGGCCCACGACTATTTGCCCCACGATACGATGACCACGGCACTGGCATGGGGGGTATCTCGTGCGCGGGAGATTGCCTCGGGAAACCTGGTAATGAATGCTCAGAGTGACAAAAACTACCTCGCTGCCAGCGATTCTCAACGAACATCCGCGGGTTGAATCCGCCGTCGAAGGCCAGCGCCGCGCCGATCAAGCGCAGGCGCTGGCTGCTTGCGCTAGTTGGGCATTGGAATAGTGATGCCTTCTTTCTCCAGATCTTCGCGTACCGATTGGAACTTCTGGTACTTGGACAGTTCGATCGGGCCGTCATAGCTCATGCTTTGCAGTTTGCGAGGAGGGTACTGAACGTAGGTTTTCATCAGCTGGGTGATTGCCATGCTGATAGGCACCATTGTCCAGGTGCGCTCGGTGTAGTTGTTCATGAAAATGTCATAGCGTTCCTGCGGATCCTGCAGCAAGTCGAACACCTGCGGTACGGTCGCTACATACTTGGACGGGCCTTTCCAGCCTTGGTTGCTGTCGACGGCCAGGCCACCGGTCACGGCGCCGTTGTCGCCACGCAGGTTGAACACCGCCTTGTAATTGCCGACACGGGCAGCGCCCGGGGAGAGTTCGTTCTCGGTGAAGTAGAACCACTCCTTGCGCGGATCAGGGCCGGTGCCGAGCAACACAGGGGTCATGTCATAGCTGTCGAACATGATCGGTTTTCCTTCGCGATCCTTGTCCGGCAGCTTGATCCCGGCAACCGAGGCGAACGTCGCCATCAGGTCCAGTCCGCCGATGATGTCGTGGTTTTTTGCGTCCGGCTTGATCTTGCCGGGCCAGGACATGATCGCCGGCACCCGGTTGCCCCCTTCACGCACGGTGCCTTTGGTGCCACGGAAGGGCGTGTAGCCAGCGTCCGGATAAACGTCCTGCCAGGCGCCGTTGTCGGTGGTGTAGACCACCAGGGTGTTCTTATCCAGGCCCAGCGCCTTGAGCTTGTCGAGGATGCGGCCAATGTGGGTATCGAGCTCAACCACGGAGTCGGCGTACTTGGTCTTGGAGATCGACTTGTGGACGAACTCCGGCGCTGGCAGGTTGGGCTGGTGAACCTTCATGAAGTTGACGTTGATAAAGAACGGCTTGCCGGATTTGGCCGCGGTGTCGAGAAACTCCAGCGCCGCCTTTTCCACATAGTTGTCGAAGAACGGAATGCCCACGACACCGGGCTTGCCATCCACTACCGGGGTGTCGACGTACTGGCCGTTGATCTTGAACTCTTCAACGGCTTTTTCCCCGGCCTTGCCCGACAACGCGCCCTGGGTCACCTTGGCGAACATGGCACGGGTTTCTTCATCCATGTCCGGGAACCAGGTAGGGTCGGCATAGGTGTAGGCGTTGAGATGATAGAGGCCAACGTACTTCATCACGTCGTAGCCCTGGGCATTGGGCAGTGCGTAATCGGCCTCGCCCAGGTGCCACTTGCCGGTGAAGTAAGTCTCATAGCCGCCGGTTTTCAGCACCGATGCCAATGTCCATTCAGCCGCCGGCAAACCGCCGCCCTGGCCCTGGAACGCCACCGTGGTCATGCCGCTGCGATTGGGGATGCGCCCGGTCTGCATCGCGGCGCGGCCTGGGGTGCAGCTTGGTTGGGCATAGAAGGAGTAGAAGGTGGTGCCCTCTGCGGCGAGCCGGTCGATGCTCGGCGTTGGCATCCCTCGACCTACGCCGCCGCCATAGGGGCCAAGGTCACCGTAGCCGGTGTCGTCGGAGACGATGAACAGGATATTGGGTTTTTCGGTTTGGGCAGCTTGGGCAAAGTTGATTGCCATCAACAATGAACAGGCGAGGTAAAACCTGGGGCGGTGCGCGAACTCGTTCATAAGGTTTCCTTTCTCAAGTCCGATACTCGTTGCGGGCCGCTCAAGCATCGAGCGCAAAACAACAAGCATGATCGTTAGTAACCCCCAACGTTTAGCCTGGACAGTTCAAGGTAGCCATCAAACAACGCGATGACATTTCCATTCACTGCTCAAGGCAGTCGTGCAAGATTAGTTCGACAATTCGCGCCCCGCGTGGTCGTGGCTCGTGGATTAGATGTCGTTCGTCGATTATTTGCACTTCGACCATCGATGTTATTTATTGAACAGGTCATGAAGGTCTCCACTCCATCGCTCTAATCCGGGCCTTGTGCCGCCAATGTCGTAAAACTGTAATGGCAGGAAGATTCGCTTGAACATTACCGGCACGCCTTACGCCAACCTTGACCTGGTAACCGCCAGCCCTGAGCTGTCTGACCTGCAGTCAAAGCTCGAGAGCAAGTTCAAGGTCGACAAGCTGCGCAAGCTGCTGGTGGAACTGTCCGAGTATCCATTCCTGCGGTAACGGCGATTTGTGGTTTCAATTTATTCATATAGCGAGTGAGCCTGTAGGAGCGAGCCTGCTTGCGAAGAAGGTCCTGACAACGTATTCATCCAGACAGGGCGCGTTATCGTTAACGTCCATCGCGAGCATGCTCGCTCCTACAGGGGATTGGGGGTATCCGCAAAAGACTGGTCGGGTGTCAGGCCGCTCGTTATTGCTGTTTATCCTCAGTGTTCAAATCCGCTTTGCGCCGATCGTTGCCGTTCGGGTTGCCGACGTCGATCAGCCTTCTTTCCAGCAAGATGTTTTGCAGCGCCTCGCGGTCTGACGGGGACATTTGGTGTTCCCGCTCCTTGAGTTCAAGCAGGATCGGGCTGGACCACTGGCGATAGGTTTGTTCGGCATTACGAGTGGATGACATCGCTTCCTCCTTGGGGTGATTTCTGCCAATCAAGACGCCTTGGTTCTATACGCAAAATGACCCTAGCCGAGGAAGGCCATTGTCGCCAATGCCTCACATCGGACGGGTTAGGGCACCTGCTGCAGCGGTGCGTCGGACGTCGCTGCGAAAGACCCGGGGGGGATGCATCGATGATCAGGAACGGGCCGATCAGATCGACCCGATCCTCGTGCCTCTAGACAAAGCCTTGCCCATGAAAGCCCCGTGGCAGCCGTTGCAGTCCTGCCATGGCGGTCAGCCGCTCGGTCCAGGCCTGGCGCCAGTCATTGACCACGTGAGCGATTTTTGCCTTGCGTGCGGCGCGGCGTGCAGCGTTGCGCTCGGTTTTGCGCGCCTCTTTGTAAGCGTCGGTGTTGCGACAGCTTCTGCATTTCACCCGATTCAGTTCCCGGGTGGAGGTGAGGTTGCTGCCCTTGTGACCGCAGGCGAGGTGCCCGCTGACTTTGAAGTGGGTGACCATCAGAACGTCTCCTTCGTAACGAAGTAATCGTTAGACAACCCTGTTCTAGTGATGTTCGCGGTTGAAAGGCGCAAAAAAAATCCCAGCACCTGGCTGGGTTGGAGGACAGGAATCAGGCAGGCACTCACACGCACGCGCGGTGACGTAGCGTCGCCGATCATGCGTCCTGCGTCAGGTCCTGCCTGCGCATCGGTATCCAGATCAGGATCATCTGAACCGTGGCAGCGGTGGGTCGACTGGCTTGAGCGACGACAGTGTATTGCGGATCAGGGGTGTATCCTTTTCGATGTCGTTCAGACGATCACGGATTCTGAGCGCAGTCGGGTGTCCGCCTTGATGATCGACCCAGTCGGCGATTTCCTTGCACGCGGCAGCCAGGCGAACCTGACGGGAGTCGAGCAGGGTGAGCAGGGTGGTGATGGACTCTTTTTCGGACATGGGAAACACCTCCGTTTAAGAACCTGAAGATTGGCAGTAAAAAGCCCGCCGCAAGCGAGCTTTGTACCGATGGGCGCTGATCCTTCAGCACTTTGTCAGTATAGACCCGCGAATGCTCGTCAGCCTTGCCGGACCATCACTTGTGACCGGGCGTTGAGCTGTCGGCATACCCGCTGGGCATCGTATTCATGATCGTAGCCGTCACCGATGAAACCGTTGGTGCGGGTATCGGCGATGCGGTACCAGACGGCGGCTTCAGCGGGTTGATGCGTGGTTTCTCCAGCCCGGCGTCCATGAATGATGATCTTGTTGCAGCGCTTGACGACGAAAATGTCTTCCATGGCTTCACCGCAGCTGATTGGCGTACAGATCAACTATAGAAGCCATTTGCAATCGTGCAAAAAATAGGCAGGTCAGTTCGTCGCCTCGGACGCCATTTTCTCCAGCAGCATCGCCAGTGCGACTTCCTCCGCCCGCAGGCCTTTACGAACCCTCGGCTTTGGCAGTTGCGCCAAGGCGCCGAGCAGGAAACCCTCGAGTACCGCCGGGTGGATGTAGCACTTGCGGCACACCGCCGGAGTATTGCCCAACTGCCTGGCGACGTCCTTGACCATCGCCACCACGTGCTGTTTCGCCTGGGACTCGGGTTGCCACTCGAGCTCGCGCAGAACCGCCAGGGCCAGGGCGCTGCCGGCCCAGGTGCGGTAGTCCTTGGCGGTGAAGTCGGCGCCGGTCAGGGTTTGCAGGTAGGCGTTGACGTCGGCGGAAGTGATCGTGTGTCGCTCGCCGTTTTCATCGAGGTATTGAAAAAGGTTTTGCCCGGGAATGTCCTGGCAACGCTTGATGATCCGCGCCAGGCGCCGGTCCTTCACGGTGATCTGGTGCTCGACGCCACTCTTGCCGCGAAACTGGAACTGGATCGCACTGCCGTTGACCTCGACATGGCGGTTGCGCAGGGTAGTCAGGCCGTAGGAGCGGTTGTCTCGTGCGTACTGGGTATTGCCGACACGGATCAGCGTTGCGTCGAGCAAGGTGATGACGGTGGCCATGACCTTGTCGCGACTCAAACCCGGCGCCTCCAGCAAGGTTTCCAGTTGTTTGCGCAGCTTGGGCAGGGCCAGGCCGAAATCCCTCAGCCGCGAGTATTTGTCGCTGTCGCGCACCTCGCGCCAGCGCGGGTGATAGCGGTACTGCTTGCGCCCGCGGGCGTCGCGACCGGTGGCCTGCAGGTGCCCGCGCGGGTCGCTGCAGATCCACACGTCGGTGTAGGCTGGGGGGACCGCCAGTGCGTTGATGCGCTGTATTTCTTGCGGGTCGACGATGCGCTGGCCAGTGGGGTCGAAATAGCAGAATTTGCCGCGCAGTTTGCGGCGGGTGATGCCGGGCTGGGTGTCATCGACGTAATGCAGGTCACGGGGCAGTGCATCGGGCATGGCGATTGTCCTGGGCGAGGGATCGAGGGGCCGTTACAGCCATTGACCCCGCGCCGCGCCAGTCGTGCCCACGGCGTTACGCCAGCACGGCCACGGCCTTGATTTGCGCCCAGAGACGTTGGCCCGGATGCAGGTGCAGGTGGTCCCGGGAATAGCGGGTGATACGTGCAAGCAAAGGGCTGCCCTC
The DNA here is from genome assembly GCF_058791355.1 of Pseudomonas sp. EB271-G4-1. NCBI lineage: Bacteria > Pseudomonadati > Pseudomonadota > Gammaproteobacteria > Pseudomonadales > Pseudomonadaceae > Pseudomonas > Pseudomonas sp. EB271-G4-1. The sequence continues at coordinate 41,536 of NZ_JBYTEO010000010.1, read as the reverse complement.
GGCGTCCAGGCGCACCAGCACATGGGCGTTGTTGTCGGCGGGCATTTCGCTGACCACCGTCACGGGCAGGCGATTGAGGATGCTGCTTTGGTAATCGCCGAGCAGGCTGAGGCTGACATCCCGCGCCTGGACCTTGCAACGTAACGCCTGGCCCATCGCCATCGGCGTGTGAGTCACGCGAATGTTCAGGTCCGTATCGGGCAGTTGCAGCGTCAACAACTGGTAGTCGGCGTCATAGGCGGCGACATGCCCTTGGATCACTACGCCGGCGTCGTCACCCAGCGCCAGCGGCAGGTCGAGGCGTGCGAGGGTCTGGCCGATGGGGCCGCTGGCCAGCGCCTTGCCGTCGCTGAGCAGGACCAGGTGATCGGCCAGTTGTGCAACTTCATCCTGGGAGTGACTGACATAGAGCACCGGGATGTCCAGTTCATCGTGCAGCCGTTGCAGGTAAGGCAGGATCTCGCTTTTGCGTTGCGCGTCCAGTGCTGCCAGCGGTTCGTCCATCAACAGCAGTGTCGGGCTGGTGAGCAGGGCGCGCGCCATGCCGACACGCTGCCGTTCGCCGCCGGAAAGGTGCTGCGGATGGCGGTCGAGCAGATGACTGATACCCAGCAGTTCGGTCGCGTGTGCCATGTCGACCCGGCGCTGAGGCTTGGGAATGCGCTTGAGGCCAAATTGCAGGTTGGCCAGCACCGATAGATGAGGGAACAGGCTGGCTTCCTGAAACACGTAACCCAGTGCGCGCTTGTGCGGGGGGACGAAAACCCCCTTGGCGCTGTCTTGCCACACTTCATCGTTGACTTGGATAAATCCCTCGTCGGCGCGTTCCAGCCCGGCGATGCAGCGCAGGCAGGTGGTCTTGCCAGACCCGGAGTGTCCGAACAGCGCCGTCACCCCGCGGCCGGGCAACTGCAGGTCGACATCGAGGGTGAACCCCGGATAGCTCAGTTTCAGCCGCATTTGTATCATCGATCAGCTCCAGCCTGTTTTGGTTTTACGGCTGGAGTACAGCGCCAGCAACACTGCAAATGAGAACACCAGCATGACCCCGGCCAGCCAATGGGCCTGGGCATATTCCATGGCTTCGACGTGATCGTAGATCTGCACCGAGACCACTCGGGTCTTGTCGGGGATGTTGCCGCCGATCATCAGCACCACGCCGAATTCGCCGACGGTGTGGGCAAAGCCGAGGATGGCCGCGGTGATGAAACCGGGCCTGGCCAGGGGCAGGGTGACGCTGAAAAATGTGTCCCAGGGACCGGCGCGCAGGGTGGCGGCCACTTCCAGCGGACGGGTGCCAATGGCGGAAAAAGCGTTTTGCAGCGGCTGGACCACGAACGGCATCGAATACAGCACCGAGCCGATCACCAACCCTGCAAAACTGAAGGTGAGGGTGCCAAGTCCCAGGGATTGGGTTAACTGGCCGACAAACCCGTGGGGGCCGAGCGCCAGCAACAGATAGAAACCGATCACCGTGGGCGGCAGCACCAGGGGCAGGGCGACGATCGCCGCGACCGGGCCGCGCAGCCAGGATTGTGTGCGCGAGAGCCATAACGCCAGTGGAGTACCGACCAGCAACAGGATGACGGTCGTCAGGGACGCCAGTTTCAGGGTCAGCCAGATGGCGGAAAAATCGGCACTCGATAGCGACATTTAGATCTGGTAACCGTAGGACTTGATGATGGCAGCGGCTTTTGGCCCCTTGAGGTACTCGACCAGTGCCTTGGCGGCCGGATTATCCTTGCCCTTGTTGAGGATGACTGCGTCTTGCTTGATCGGGTCATGCAGGTCGGCCGGGACGATCCACGCCGAGCCGCTGGTGATCTTGCCGTCCTTGTAGATCTGCGACAAGGCAACGAAGCCGAGTTCGGCATTGCCGGTGGACACGAACTGGTAGGCCTGGGTGATGTTCTGGCCTTCGACGAGCTTGTCCTTGACCTTGTCGGCCAGGCCTTTTTTGGCCAGCACCTGGGTCGCCGCCAGGCCGTAAGGCGCGGCTTTCGGGTTGGCGATGGACAGATGCTGATAGGTGTTATCGCTCAGAACGTTGCCTTTGGCATCGACGTAGCCTGCCTTGGCCGACCACAGCGCCAGCGTGCCGACGGCGTAGGTGAAGCGCGAGCCCTTGACGGTGTCGCCTTCGGCTTCAAGTTTTTGCGCGGTGGTGTCGTCTGCCGAGAGGAACACCTCGAACGGCGCGCCATTCTTGATCTGGGTATAGAACTGGCCGGTGGCACCGAAAGCCGTGACCAGTTTGTGCCCGGTGTCCTTCTCGAAGTCAGCGGCAATGGCCTGGATCGGCGCGGTGAAGTTGGCAGCGACAGCAACCTGGACTTCGTCTGCCTGAGCGCAGCCGAAGGCGAACACGGCGAGCAGGCACGCCAGGCAAGTGGGGGCAAAACGTGAGGCACGAATGGTCATGAAACGGCTCCGTCACAGGCAAGTACTGCAAGATGGGTGAATCGCTATATATCGGAATATATAGCGAAATTCCGGTAAACGGAATGTGTTGCAGCGCTAACCGTGTTGCCCGCCACCACGGTCAGCGCTGAAGCAACTTCGCCAACCCTTCCTCGGCCAGGCGTCGGGTCAATTCGGCGGTACCCGACTCAACCCCCAGGGTGAACGCCTGTCCGGCCCAGAGGTTGCTGAAGTCTGCCTCGGCTTTGGCACGCAACGGCAGCAATGCACCGCCTGCGAGGGGAAAACGCGGCGCCTGGTCGCTCATCGGCCCGAGCTCGCGCATTACCCGATTGAGTATCCCCCGTGCCGGGCGACCGGTGAAAATGTTGGTGACCGCGGTCTCGCGTTCCCTGGCGGTCCGCAAGGCCTGGTGATGCGCGGCACTGACCTTGGCCTCTGGCGTGAAGAGGTACGCCGTGCCCACTTGCACCGCCGAAGCCCCCAGCATGAACGCCGCCGCCACACCCCGCGCATCGGCAATGCCGCCAGCGGCAATCACCGGTACTTTCACGGCATCGACCACTTGGGGCACCAGGGCGAAGGTACCGACCTGGCTGCTCAGGTCATCACTGAGAAACATACCCCGATGCCCGCCCGCCTCAAGACCCATGGCGATGATCGCGTCGCAACCCTGCTGCTCGAGCCAGATGGCTTCTTCGACGGTGGTGGCCGAGGACAGTACCTTTGCCCCGGTGGCCTTGACTCGATCCAGCAGGGATTTTTCCGGCAGGCCAAAGTGGAAACTCACGACTTCGGGGCGCAATTGTTCGACCACTTCGCAGGCAACCTGGTCGAACGGCGCGCGATTGGACACCGGTGTCGGTGCATCGAAGTCGACACCCAATTCGCGGTAATAGGGCTGCAGCAGGTTTTTCCAGTCCTGGGCGCGTTGCTCGTCGACCGCTGGCGGTTGATGGCAGAAGAAGTTGACGTTGATCGGGCGCTGGCAGTGTTGGCGAATGCCCTTGAGCTCGTCACGCAATTGCTCGACGCTCAGCATGGCGGCAGGCATCGAGCCGAGGCCGCCGGCGTTGCTCGCCGCAATGACCATGGCAGCGGTGGTGGCGCCGGCCATGGGGGCCTGGATAATCGGCAGCTCGATCCCGAGCAGGTCAAGAATGCGCGTATCTGGCCATTGACTCATTTCAGTTGTACTCCGACGTTGGAACCGGGCAGGGCTCGATTTGTAACAGCAATGCCTGCGGTTATGCCAGTCATGTCTGCCGCAGGCGAATTGGCTTAAAGTCCAATACGGTAATATTTTGCGAAGTGGTATTTAAATCACACCACAACAGGTGAACCCACCAGGAGGCAGCAATGTTCCAAGGTATTTTGATCGACAAAGACGAAAGCGGGTACCGGGCCACACTGCAACAGATCAATGAAGACCAGCTGCCCGAGGGCGATGTGACGGTGCGTGTGGCGTACAGCACGCTGAATTTCAAGGATGGCCTGGCGATCACCGGCAGCAGCCCGGTGGTGCGCAAATTCCCGATGGTGCCGGGGATCGACCTGGCGGGGACTGTCGAGGTCAGCACGCATCCGGACTACAAGGCGGGTGACAAAGTCCTGCTCAATGGCTGGGGCGTGGGCGAAGGGCATTGGGGTGGCCTGGCGCAAAAGGCGCGTCTCAAGGGCGAATGGCTGATTGCGTTGCCCGAGGCCTTCACTGAAGCCCAGGCCATGGCCATCGGCACGGCAGGCTACACGGCGATGCTGTGCATCATGGCGCTGGAGCGCAACGGTGTGACGCCCGACCAAGGCGAGGTTCTGGTCACCGGGGCCAACGGCGGCGTGGGCAGTTTCGCCATCGCATTGCTGAGCAAGCTTGGCTATCGGGTCGTCGCTTCCACTGGTCGCCTGTCGGAACACGAATACCTCAAGCAACTGGGCGCCAGTGAAATCATCGATCGCGCCACCTTATCCGAGCCCGGCAAGCCGCTGGCCAAGGAACGTTGGGCTGCGGTCATCGACTCGGTGGGTAGTCACACCCTGGCCAACGCCTGTGCCAGTACCCGCTCCGAAGGCACCGTCGCCGCTTGTGGACTGGCCCAGGGCATGGACTTTCCGGCCAGCGTCGCGCCCTTTATCCTGCGCGGCGTGACGCTGGCCGGGATTAACAGCGTGACCCAGCCCAAAGCCAGGCGTGTAGAGGCCTGGAGTCGATTGGCCAAGGATCTGGACTTTAACTTGTTGCCGTTGATCAGCCATGAAATCGCTTTGAGCGAAGCGATCGAAGCCGCCCCGCGCCTGCTGGCCGGACAGCTGCGCGGGCGAGTGGTGGTGGATGTGAATCGCTGATCGACTGTAGGAGCGAGCATGCTCGCGAAAAACCTGAGAGCGCCGTGTGGTGTCAGGTGCCCAGCGTTATCGTTGACGACCATCGTCGGAACGCCGCCCGGAGCCTGCTCGCTCCTATAGGGGCTTTTCCCGTTCGAGCAATTGCCGCTTACGCTCCACGCCCCAACGATACCCCGACAGGTTGCCATCGCTGCGTACCACGCGGTGACAGGGGATCGCGACTGCCAGGCTGTTCGCGCCGCAAGCTTGCGCCACTGCGCGCACTGCTTTGGGGTTGCCGATGCGTTGGGCGATGTCGGCGTAGCTGGCGGTGCTGCCAACGGGGATGTCTCGCAGGGCTTGCCAGACCCGTTCCTGAAATGCGGTGCCGCGCACATCCAGTGGCAAGTCCAGCCCCAGGGCCGGGGCTTCTATGAAACCCACGACCCTGGCGATCAACTGTTCGAAGGCCTGATCGGCACCGATCAGTGTGGCGCGGCGAAATTTGTCCTGCAGGTCGCAAACCAGTTGCTGCGGATCGTCGCCGAGGAGAATCGCGCAGACCCCACGCGCGCTTTGCGCCACCAGGATCGCGCCGAGGGAACACTGGCCAACCGCAAAACGAATGTCATTGTTTTGCCCCGCGGCACGGTAATCAGTAGGTTTCATCCCCAGCACCTGATCCGCCGCTTCATAGAAACGGCTGTTCGAGTTGAACCCGGCGTCGTACAACGCATCGGTGACCGAGCGGCCATCCGCCAGCCGTTCGCGCATTCGGCGCGAACGATGGGCCGCGGCGTAGCCTTTGGGCGTCAGGCCGGTAACGGACTTGAACACCCGATGGAAATGAAAGCTGCTCAGTCCTGCCGCTTGCGCCAGCTCGTTCAGCGCGGGCAGCGCCTCGGCGGTTTCGATCTGGCGACACGCGGCGGCCACGGTGGCGGCATGTTGCGCGGCGAGCGCGCTTTGGTCCTTGGCCGCGCGCTTGCTTGGGCGATAACCGGCGGCCTGGGCAAGTTCGGCGCTGTCGAAGAACTCGACGTTCTGCGGTTTCGGCAAGCGCGAGAGGCTGCTGGGGTTGCAGTAGATCCCGGTGGTTTTCACCGCATAGACAAACTGCCCGTCCGCCTGTGGATCGCGGGCGACCACCGCGGCCCAGCGTGGATCGTTTTCGGTGCTGCTCGTTGTCGATTGGCTTGTCATGGCTTTACATCCGTTGACCCGTTTGCCGCAGATTAACCAGCGGCCCGTAGGCCCACACTCCGGCGCTTGCGGTCAAACTCCACGGTCTCACCGCGCGGTACGAAACGTGAAGTTGATCCGCTGCTTGCCCAAGCGTGGATGGTAGCCATCCTTGATCGGCAGCACACCGTGATAACGCAAGCGATCCACGCCGCCCCAGACCACGATGTCGCCATGCAGCAACGGCACCCGTTGGCTTTTGTCGCTGCGCGCGAAGCCGCCGAACAGAAACATTGCGGGTAGCCCCAGCGATACTGAAACGATGGGTGCAGCGTAGGATTTTTCGTCCTTGTCCTGATGCAAGGACATTTTCGCCCCGGGCACATAGCGATTGATCAGGCAGGAGTCCGGCACGAAATCGGCAAATCCTGCTTCCCGTGCCGCCGCCTGCGCCAATTGCAAAAACACCTCGGGCATGGGGGGCCAAGGCAGGCCGGTCCGGGGATCCTCGCGGGTGTAGCGATAACCACTGCGGTCGGTGGTCCAGCCCCAGGTCCCGCAACTGCTCAGGGCCACCGACATGGTGAAGCCGCCAGGGGTGACCATTTGCCGGAACGGTGCGGCCGCCAACACGGTCTCCAGTGCCGGTAACAAGCGCGCAAGCCAGGGCAGGGCAAAGCCCCTGAGGACGTAGGACTGTTCGCCGATCTGCTCGCGTCGGCGATCCTGCTCGGGCTCTACATCGGCAAACAAGTCCAGGGTGGTCGGTTTCATGGTGCTCATGATGCGTCGTGAAAGATGATCCCAAGAGTATGCCGTTTTCCACTGTGCAGGCGACTGACGCCGTGGCGCAGGGTGACCCGATAGTAACCGCGCACGCCTTTGACCGGGCGCTGGTTGACCGCGAAGATCAGGCCGTCGCCTTTTTTCAGACCGATGACCTGCGGGCGCGACTGCATGCGCGGCCGCTGCTCGGTCAGCACGAACTCACCGCCGGTGAAATCCTCCCCAGGCGTCGACAGAAGAATCGCCACCTGGAGCGGGAAGACATGCTCGCCATACACATCCTGATGCAAGCAGTTGTAGTCCTGTGGTCCGTATTGCAGCAGCAAGGGTGTCGGACGCTGTTGGCCAGCGGCGTGACAACGTTCGAGGAAGGCCGGAAGGCTCTCGGGAAAACGGCTCGGCAAATCCATCTGCTCATGCCAGCGATTGGCTATCGGCACCAGTCGCGGGTAGAGCGCGCTGCGCAGGCGGGCCACCAGCGGCGGCAAGGGGTAGTCGAAATACTTGTATTCGCCACGACCGAAACCGTGCCGGGCCATGATCACATGCGAGCGAAAGTGTTCGGATTGGCCGTACAAGGCGCTGATCTGATCACAGGCCCTGGGGCTCAACAGCGATGCAATGACCGCGCAGCCGTCCGCATCGAGTTGCTGTTCCAGCAGGGGCCAGTCCAGCTTGTCCAGGTATTGCTCGCTCATTGCCAGGCCCTCAGGTTATCGAGGTGGCGAGACTAAGGGGTATGACGAATGCAGACACTCCGACACTTGCGGTCGAATGTCGCCAGGGAGCGGACGTCCATATTGTCGCTCCAGGCGTTGTTACAGCGCTTTGCTGACGCTGATGTCGCTGATGACGTCTTCGCCCTGGCCATGAAGCCCGTCCAGCGCGGCTTTGGCTTCTTCTACCGTGCCGTTTTCCAGCTGGGCAAATTCGAAGCGGCGTTCGCCATTGAGTTTGTACTTGATGACGTATTTGGTCGTCTGGGCCACGGTCATACCTGTCAGTCTGTGTATTAAGGCGCTGCTCAGCTCAGTTTCGAACTGGAGCGGCGGATGATCTTGATCGAATGCGTCAGGGTCGGCTTGCGCGTCACACTGATCGGGCGGCGGTTGACCGTATCGATGGTGATGTTCCAGAACCCGGTGCTCGGCGCCGTGATGCGGGCCGGGAAGGTGTCGAACGCGCCGCCGTGATAGGTGTGACGACCGCCATTCTTGAAGCTGCGGAAGTTGGCGTCGTTCATCAAGCGAATGTTGCACGTTTGCGAGCATTGAATGACGACGATGTCGTCCTCGTTGAGGTGCTCGCGCTGGTGGATAAATTTCATGAGGCGCCTCCAGAAGGGCTTTTTCTACAAAATCAAAACGATAGCATGGTCGATTGGCGCAGTTTATCAGCCCCGGGGCGTTATTATCCGGCTCTCCGGGCCCGGGTGGACAATAAAAATGCATATATCGCGTGCCTGGGAAGAAAAAAGCAGTCAAGCCCGGAGAAAACCCGTATTTGTGCTGTCCGAGGGTCTTTATTGGAGATTTCATATGAAGTGGGGCATGTTTGGCTTGCCGTGGGTCCTGGCAATCGGTGGTTGTGCAAGTGTCTCGGACATCAACCAGACGCTGCCGACGATGAATGTGATTTCCGGCAAGAAGCCCCTTGAGTACGCCCAATGCCTGAGCGAAAAACTCGCCGACAGCCGTGGCGCCTTGCAGGTCGAGACGCAGAAAGACGGGGTGCGGGTGATCGTGCCGCAGAAGCTTTCCTCGGGGCCGGCCGCGGTGTTTGATATCGAACAGCGCTCTGGTGGCAGCAGCATCAAGCTGCACGAGCGCATCTCCAATGTGCCGATACGTCCCTTCGATGTACGCGATGCCGCCACGGCGTGCATTTCCGGCTGATAGACTGTCGACCGTCAGCACCAATGCCGTCAAAGCGCGCCTTTGCCGGCATTGTCATTTCTGGAGTCGAATATGAAGCGAGAGCGGGTACGGGAGCGGCATGCAGAGGGCCAAATCTGCGCCACCCATGTGATTCAGAACCCGGCGAATCCGGGGGAGTGGATCGTTTTTTTCAAGAAAAGCGCCGGGCGCAGTTTTTTCCTGGTAGACGAAAGCGACGAAGTCGAGTCCTTCAGCAGTCTCGACGAACTGATCGAGACCGTACGCGGCCTGGGGATCAAGTTCGCCGAAATCCACATGTAGGGCCCGATGCCCTATTTGCAGACCACCACGACGCTACGATTCTTGTAGTTGCCAACGTCGACGCCAAGGGTCTTGTCGCTTTCCTTGGGGGCGGGTGAGCCGTCAGTGCCAACGATCCGGTAGCCGGTGCCAGCGCAAGACGCATCGGCCTTTTCGTAGCAGGTCGCCCAGGAATTGGCCTCGCCGGAGCAGTCAATGGCCAGGCCTTGTTCGCCATTGTTCAGGTAAGTGGTTTCGGAGGTGGCGCAGCCACTGAGGGCCAGGACCGCAATCAGCGGCAAAAATTTGGTCATGTCGTTGTCGTCGTCAGGATGAGGGGGCAAAGCCTGTGACAGCGCGGTGGGCAAAAGGTTATAGCCAAAGGCCACTTCTTGCGGATATTTGCAAAAGAAGCCCTGCACAAGGACAGGGCGTCAGGCCTGGATCAATTCTTGTCCTTGCCCCGTCGTTTTGGTGCCGGGTGTTCCAGTTGCAACACCGATGCCACTTCGATCGCCATGGCTTCGGACGGGAAAGGTCCGGCAATATTCTCACCGCCAACGCCGGCTACCCACCACTGGCCGTCTTTGGCCTTGTTGATCAAGTACCCGTTGACGCTTTTTGCTTCTGACATCTATTTGCCTCGTTGGCTGGTTCAAGGGCGCCATGATACCGCCAAATGCACCGTTCGGGTGCCGCTGGGCGCGGGTTGGTGCACTTGGCCATGGGTTGACTTGGCGTGCAAACCTGGCGGACTCTGCTATCAATAACAGGCTGTCGGTCCATTCGCGGTGCTCGCTGCGGAACTAACGGCGAGAATATTTCTCTATGATGGCATCGGTTAGCCAGTGCGGGGCATTGTAAGGTGTACGCCGCCTGATTAGACTGCGCCGAAACCCGTACACACAGCCCTTTCAAGGACTTATATGATCAAGAAATGCTTGTTTCCAGCAGCCGGTTACGGCACTCGCTTCCTCCCAGCGACCAAAGCCATGCCTAAAGAAATGCTGCCGGTGGTAAACAAGCCACTGATCCAGTACGGCGTCGAAGAAGCACTGGACGCTGGCTTGACGGAAATCTCCATCGTCACCGGTCGTGGCAAGCGCGCCCTGGAAGACCATTTCGACATCAGCTACGAGCTGGAAAACCAGATCAAGGGCACCGACAAGGAAAAGTACCTGGTCGGCATTCGCAAGCTGCTCGACAATTGCTCGTTCTCCTACACCCGCCAGACCGAAATGAAAGGCCTGGGCCACGCGATCCTGACCGGCCGTCCGCTGATCGGCGACGAACCCTTCGCCGTGGTGCTGGCGGACGACCTGTGCGTCAACCTTGAAGGCGACGGCGTACTGACCCAGATGGTCAAGCTGTACAAGCAGTTCCGCTGCTCGATCGTGGCCATCCAGGAAGTCGACCCGCAAGAGACCAACAAGTACGGCGTGATCGCCGGCGAGATGATCCGCGACGACATCTACCGCGTGCACAGCATGGTGGAAAAACCAAAACCTGAAGATGCGCCGTCGAACCTGGCCATCATCGGTCGCTACATCCTGACCCCGGACATCTTCGACCTGATCGAACAGACCGAGCCAGGCAAGGGCGGCGAAATCCAGATCACCGACGCCCTGATGAAACAGGCCCAGAACGGCTGCGTGATGGCCTACAAGTTCAAGGGCAAGCGTTTCGACTGCGGCGGCGCGGAAGGCTATATCGACGCGACGAACTTCTGCTTCGAGAATTTCTACAAGACGGGCAAGGCTTACTGATAGCGCTTGAGCTGCTTGTATTGAAAGCGACCTTCACAAGCTGATGAAGGTTTGAACAGGCGCCCCGACTTGATCGGGGCGTTTGCTTTGTACGCGCTAAAAAAGCGCTTGGTTTCCAGTAGCCAGGTTTTACGGTCGACCAATCTTCCACGGCCGTACCCGATCTAAACTGTAGGAGCGAGCATGCTCGCGATGAGCCTGAGAGCGCCGTGGGGTGACTGGTGCCCAGCGTCATCGTTGACGTTCATCGCGAGCCTGCTCGCTCCTACAGGGCCCGCCGCCATAAGAATCTCCACGAAGATCAAAAGCCAAATCAAAAGATCGCAGCCTTCGGCAGCTCCTACAGGTGCGCGTGTCCCCTGTAGGAGCTGCCGAAGGCTGCGATCTTTTGATCTTCATTTCCATAGGTCGAACGCAGGCTTTGCACAACACTTGCTCAGCCGCCGTCCACAGGTATGCTGGTCACCTGCCGAGGAGATAGAAAATGGCCTACGATTTTGACCTTTATGTGATTGGCGCCGGTTCTGGCGGTGTGCGGGCGGCCCGGTTTGCGGCCGGCTTCGGCGCGACAGTGGCGGTGGCCGAGAGTCGCTACCTGGGCGGTACTTGCGTAAACGTCGGCTGCGTGCCGAAAAAGCTGCTGGTGTACGGCGCGCATTTCGCCGAGGACTTCGAGCAGGCTTCGGGTTTTGGCTGGAGCCTGGACGAGGCGCAGTTCGACTGGGCGACGCTGATCGCCAACAAGGATCGCGAGATCAATCGCCTCAACGGCATTTACCGCAACCTGCTGGTCAACAGTGGCGTAACGCTGCACGAAGGCCACGCCAAGATCGTCGACCCGCATACGGTCGAGATCAATGGCGAGCGCCACACGGCTAAAAACATTCTGATCGCAACCGGTGGCTGGCCGCAGATTCCCGAGATTCCGGGGCACGAGCACGCGATCAGTTCCAACCAGGCGTTCTTCCTCAAGGAACTGCCCAAGCGTGTGCTGGTGGTGGGCGGTGGTTACATTGCCGTCGAATTCGCCGGGATCTTCCACGGCCTGGGTGCGCAGACCACCTTGCTGTATCGCGGTGAGCTGTTCCTGCGGGGCTTTGACGGTTCCGTGCGCAAGCATTTGCAGGAAGAACTGACCAAGCGCGGCATGGACCTGCAATTCAATGCCGACATCGAGCGTATCGACAAGCAAGCCGATGGCAGTTTAAAAGTGACGCTCAAGGATGGTCGTCAGCTGGAGGCCGATTGCGTGTTCTACGCCACCGGTCGACGTCCGATGCTGGACAATCTCGGGCTGGAAAATACCGCGGTGAAGCTCGACCAGAAAGGCTTCGTCGAGGTGGACGACCTGTACCAGACGGCCGAGCCTTCGATCCTGGCCCTGGGCGATGTGATCGGCCGGGTGCAGCTGACGCCGGTGGCGCTGGCTGAAGGCATGGCGGTGGCGCGACGCTTGTTCAAGCCTGAGCAGTATCGCCCGGTGGATTACAAGATGATCCCGACGGCGGTGTTCAGCCTGCCCAATATCGGCACGGTCGGCCTGACCGAGGAAGAAGCGCGCGAGGCGGGCCACGAGGTACAGATCTTCGAAAGCCGCTTCCGGCCGATGAAGCTGACCCTGACCGAATGTCAGGAGCGCACGCTGATGAAACTGGTGGTGGATGCCCAGACCGACAAGGTGCTGGGCTGCCACATGGTGGGGCCGGAGGCTGGCGAAATTGTCCAGGGCCTGGCTATCGCCTTGAAGGCCGGCGCCACCAAGCGCCACTTCGACGAAACCATCGGTGTGCACCCGACGGCCGCCGAAGAGTTTGTCACCCTGCGTACACCGGTCGGCGCTTAATCGACCCTGGCGACGTCTGGCGCTGCTGCATTGGCAGCGGCCAGGCGTAGGCTTTTTTCGAGGTCGGCCCGGGCTTTCTGCAGTTCGATTTCCAGTGCCTTGTTAACCTGCGCTTGTTCCTCGACGCTCTGCTTGAGCGCCTGGCTTTCCAGCATGGCTACGCGCAGACGTTCCTGGAGGAGGGTGCGCTCGCTGTCGACACGCGTGGCCTGGTCGAGCAGTTGATCCTGGCGGGTGTTGCTTTGCTTGAGTTGCTCTTGCAGCAGGCTCAGCTCGCGCAGTGTGCCGCGATTCTCCGTCAGCAGGCGTTCGTTGTCGCGGTGCAACTGGGTGATTTCGTCCTGGCGTACCAAGGCGCTTTGTTGGGCTTGGCGCAACTCCATCTGCAGTTGCTGTACCTGGCCTTCGTGGCGGCTTTGCTCTTGCTCGCGCTGCTCGTTGATCGCGTTGCGGTAGTGCTCCAGGGCATCACGACTGTGCAGGTGTTTTTCTTCCAGCGAGCGAATCTGCTCGTCTTTGTCCTGCAGGCGCAGCTCAAAATCAGCCAGTGCCTGAGTCTGCCCGGCATTGCGCGTTTGTTCACCCTGAAGCAGGGTGCGCGTGCTTTGCAGTGCCTCGGATTCCTGGGTCAGTGCCAGGCTCTGCAGCTCGTAGTGTTGCTGCAGTTGCGTATTGGCTTGCTCGGCTTGCTGCAGTTGCGTTTCCAGCGCCTTGCGTTGTTGCTCGTACTGTTCGCGGGCCTGGTCAATGGGTTCCTGCGCCTGCTCTTTAAGGCGCTGCGCGAGGCGTGTTACCAGCGCCAGCAACTCTTCGTCGATCGGCTCGGAAGGGGCTTCGTCTGGCCCCGGGGTGCTATCATCGAGCTCCTTCATGTAGCGATGGATCGTGGTTTTCGAGCCGGTATTGCCCATTTCGATCCGTACGGCATCGATGCTGGGATTTTCGCCGCGGGCCAGGATCGCCAATCGCGCCGCTTGCACCACTTGTTTGTTCACGCCGCCACGGGCCATGAGATCTCCTGCTGTTTTGCTGTGTGGTACGTACCACGAAAAACGCATTCTAGCATTTGTCGGGGTAAATTCGGTTTTCTTCTATCAATGCAGTCGGCTAATAGCGAAAGCCAATCAGCGGCATGAGGTTTGCCAATGAGCCAACCGTCCGTCGAGTGGGTAAAGTTCTCTCCATCAACTTCTTAACCCCTGACGGAGAGTCAACGATGCCTATCATCAACAGCCAAGTTAAACCGTTCAAAGCTGACGCATTCAAAAATGGCGACTTCGTAAAAGTCTCGGACGCTGACCTTAAAGGCAAGTGGTCGGTGGTGTTCTTCTACCCGGCCGACTTCACCTTCGTCTGCCCAACCGAGCTGGAAGACCTCGCTGACAACTACGAGGCGTTCCAGAAGCTGGGCGTCGAGATCTACAGTGTTTCCACCGACACCCATTTCGCCCACGCTGCCTGGCACAACACTTCGCCAGCCATCGGCAAGATCCAGTACACCATGATCGGCGACCCGACCCACGCCATCTCCCGCAACTTCGATGTACTGATCGAAGAAGCTGGCCTGGCTGACCGTGGCACCTTCGTGATCAACCCTGAAGGCCAGATCAAGATCGTTGAACTCAACGACGGCGGTGTTGGCCGCGACGCTAGCGAGCTGCTGCGCAAGATCAAGGCTGCCCAATACGTCGCCGCTCACCCGGGCCAGGTTTGCCCAGCCAAGTGGAAAGAAGGCGAGGCCACTCTGGCGCCGTCCCTGGACCTGGTTGGCAAGATCTAAGTCTGTGACGCGCTTCATCAGGGCGGACTTCCGCACCTTCTAAGCAAGCTGCACCGCCCAATAAAAACGCCCGGGCGAGATTCGCTCGGGCGTTTTTTTATGTCTTCGTCTCTTCACCAAACAGCATGGAAATCGCCCGTATGTTGGACGCCAATCTTAAAGCCCAGTTGAAATCGTACCTGGAACGGGTCACCCAGCCGATCGAGATCGTTGCCTCCCTCGACGACGGTGCGAAATCCCAGGAAATGCTCGCACTGCTGAAAGACGTTGCCAGTCTTTCCAGCCAGATCACCTTGCTCGATAACGGTGACGATGCACGCAAGCCATCGTTCTCGATCAACCGCCCCGGCGCGAATATCAGCCTGCGTTTCGCTGGCATCCCCATGGGCCATGAATTCACCTCCCTGGTGCTGGCCTTGCTGCAAGTCGGCGGCCACCCTTCCAAGGCCAGTGTCGAAGTGATCGAACAGATCCGCTCGCTCAAGGGCGAATTCAACTTCGAGACGTATTTCTCGCTGTCCTGCCAGAACTGCCCGGACGTGGTCCAGGCGTTGAACCTGATGGCGGTACTCAACCCCAATATTCGCCACGTCGCCATCGACGGCGCGCTGTTCCAGGCTGAAGTCGATGAGCGCCAGATCATGGCGGTACCGAGCATCTACCTCAACGGCGTGAACTTCGGCCAGGGCCGCATGGGCCTGGAAGAAATCCTCGGCAAAATCGACACCAGCGGCATCGAGCGCCAGGCCGAGAAGATCAGCGCCAAGGAAGCCTTTGACGTACTGGTGGTGGGCGGTGGCCCGGCCGGTGCTGCGGCGGCCATCTATGCCGCGCGCAAAGGCATTCGCACCGGTGTCGCTGCCGAACGTTTTGGTGGCCAGGTGCTGGATACCATGGCCATCGAAAACTTCATCTCCGTGCAGGAAACCGAAGGGCCAAAACTGGCGGTCGCGCTTGAAGAGCACGTCAAGCAGTACGACGTGGACATCATGAACCTGCAGCGCGCCGACAAATTGCTGCCGGGCAAAGACGGCGAGCTGCACGAAGTCCACTTCGCCAGCGGCGCGAAACTCAAAGCCAGGACGGTGATCGTGGCCACGGGTGCACGCTGGCGCGAAATGAACGTGCCCGGTGAGCAGGAATATCGCAACAAGGGCGTGGCGTACTGCCCGCACTGCGACGGCCCGTTGTTCAAAGGCAAGCGTGTGGCGGTGATTGGCGGCGGTAACTCAGGCGTCGAAGCGGCCATCGACCTGGCCGGTATCGTGGCCCATGTCACGCTGCTGGAGTTCGATGTGCAGCTGCGTGCCGATGCGGTATTGCAGCGCAAATTGCACAGCCTGCCGAACGTGACGGTGATCACCCGTGCGCAAACCACTGAAGTGATGGGCGACGGGCAGAAGGTCAACGGCTTGCGCTATAAAGATCGCGAGAGCGACGAATTGCGCAGCGTGGAACTGGAAGGGATCTTTGTGCAGATCGGTCTGTTGCCCAATACCGATTGGCTCAAGGGCACCATTGAGTTGTCGCCGCGTGGCGAGATCATCGTCGATGCCCGTGGCGAGACATCGATACCGGGTGTGTTCGCGGCAGGCGATGTGACCACGGTGCCCTACAAGCAGATCGTGATCGCGGTGGGCGAGGGCGCCAAGGCTTCCCTTAGCGCATTCGACCACTTGATTCGCACCTCGGCCCCGGCGTAAACCGGGCGCTGAAAACACAAAACCCCATGAATGATCATGGGGTTTTTTTTGCTGATCGTTACCACGCGGAGCGTGGGAACGATCAAGCCAGATTTTTACAGGGGGGCTGGCTGGATGATTTCGACCCAATACCCATCCGGGTCCTTGATGAACGCCAGGCTCTTCATGCGGCCATCGTTCAGGCGCTTCTGGAAATCGCAGCCCAGCGCTTCGAAGCGTTCGCACGCAGCCACGATGTCCGGCACCGAGATGCAGATGTGGCCGAATCCGCGCGGGTCGGTATTGCCGTTGTGATAGGCGAAGTCCGCATCGTTCTCGGTGCCGTGGTTATGGGTCAGTTCCAGAATGCCCGGGATCGACTTCATCCATTGCGTGCGCTCGGCGGCATCGGCCGGAATCTGACGCTTGTCGACCAGGGCGAGGAAGTACAGGCTGAATTCAGCTTCTGGAAAATCGCGTTTCTCCACCAGCGAGAAGCCGAGAACGCGCGTGTAGAAGTCCAGGGACTTGGTGATGTCCTTGACCCGCAACATGGTGTGGTTGAAGACAAATTTCTGGGTGGCGGTGTCAGGCTGTGCGGTCACGCCGGGGAAGGTGTTCAGATCTTGCAGGCTCATGGGCCCTCCGGAAATTAAATGGGGCTGCCGACAATGATACGCATGGGTTGCGACATCACCAAACCCAAAGCGTCTGCTATTGCCTGACCGCCGGCCGAAGATCAAACTTCAGGGCTAACTGGCTGGGTGTTGATGGCAATGATTCGATTGTGCAGGTCGTTGATTATCCTGAGTGGTGTGCTTTCTGTGTTGGCCCGGGCTCACGCCGATGAGCCCGTCGTGGCGTGGCCGCCGGGCTGGCAGGTCGAAGCCGTTGCCCAAGGCGAAGCCGGCTCCGGTGTCAGTCGCCAGCGCGCGGTCAAGAACGACGCGCAAGGCATGCCGTTGATGGTGATGGAATTGACCGTGAGCCGGGTGCAGGCCGGTCACCAGGTGAACCTGGAAGCTGTGTTGCTGGAGATGCGCAAATCAGTGCAGAAAGACTTTTTCCGGGGTGGTTATCAAAGTGTTTGCAACCGGATTCACGCGGCCACCTTGAGTCGCTTGCCAGCGCTGGAAACCACTTGCACCATCACGCAAAACGGCCGGCATGTTCTGTCTCAAACATTGGTTGCCGCGGTGGATGCCGATAAGGCCTACGTATTTTCCTACGCCGGGCAGGCCGAAGCTTATAAGGCCAGTCAGAATGAAATAGAGGCGGCTCGTAACGGCTTGAAACTTTAGTTGAGGGCTTTAATGGGCACCGATTTCATGTCTGTGCCGACAGCGTTAGATAGCCAAAAGGATTAAGCACAAAGTTGCCGGGAAAGTGCCGGTCAGCCTTGCCTTTAGATGCCATCAATGAAAAAAAAGCCCTGCGGGTGCAGGGCTTGGTTTTTCAGTGCGAGGGTTTCCCCGTTTTTCAATATGGGCCATCAAATCGACCTTTGATTTTGCTGGTTTTGTCAGAATGAGCTGGAAGCAAAATGTCAAAATATGTTGGATTTTAAGGTGATGATGCCAAAATCGGCGAGCATTTTTAAGACTTTTCTGAATATGGAGGACGGCGGCGAAGGATAGCGACGTTAATTAGTTGTCGCTCGGGGATTTTGATTGCGGGGATAGATGTAGCGCGTCGTAAAGTTTACAAGTAGTCATGCCGGGCGGCGTAGTCGTGCAATTCTGTTTTTTTAATCATTGGATGTTTGTGTGGAGTTTTTAATGGGTAGGAAGCGACAAGGTCTCTAAGTTTTAATAAGCGTCTAGTGATTTGTGTTCCTCCCAAATAACTGTCTGCTTGAGGGATTGTATAGTATTTTTTTAGAATTTTTTCGACTTTCAAGATGTCATGGCTAAGGAGGTACCTGGTAGGGCCCAGTTGAATTGGTTTGGTGAATCCTGAATTTATGAATAGTGCGCCAAAAGAAATGGCGCTAATTTCGTATTTGGCCATTAATTCTGTAACATTTGCAAAAGGGGTGGCGCGATAATGATTTCTGTTATTATCTGATTTGCCAGTTGGAATGGGGAAATGTTGTAAAATCTCATCGATCGAGAATAGATAATCTGGAGCTGTGTCTAGAGGTGCGCCGCATATGGGGCTTATTGAAAAGTACGCCAGAAGTCGCCGCGCACAAAATTTTGAAATTTTCAACCATTGTCCGATTGTAGTTAGTTTGGCGTAACGATAATAAAAACTATCGACATCGCTAGCGTTGATCAAGACGCACCCTCCGCACTTTAAATTCACACGGTGCAGAACTTCTTTTTTGAGTAGAACCGGAATGGTGCAGTGATTTAAGTGCAGTTTCTTACAAGTTTCCAACCTGGTATAACCAATTTTTTCTTCACTAACCAGCCGCTCTCTAGCACTAATATAGGCTAAAATTTTCTCTCTCAAGTAAAATGTCGAAGGATTATTGTCAATGCCTGGGCCGGTCCAGGGTTTTATTCCGATGCGGTGTAATGTTTTGATAGTCATGGCACGCCGACAACCTAATAGTTTTCTGGCCTCGGCCGCGCTCATGTATCGGGACTTGAAATTATCGAGATCTTTTATTGAAATGCAGTAACCCCCTCCAGGTCCCTTCCGCTGAACATCTACTAGGATTTTAGATTTGATCAGGTGACGTACTACACGTATACATATTTTAAGGTATGTCGACGCCGCAGCGGTGGGAAGCCAATCCTCCGGTTCCTTACTAGTGTAAAGTTCTAGCATGCGGGAGGGGCACCTTTGTTTCTTTGGAGTGCACGGGACATTGTTTTTGCACCATTCAATCACAACAAGACTGGTTTTCGTGCTCATGAGGGAAGAGCGCAGTACTCGACTTTTAAAGTTAAGTGGCGTTATTTCTAACTGTTTTATAGCTTTTCGGATTTGTAAGAGGGGAATGCCGGTTTGCGACGAGAGTTGGTTGATTGAAACGTAATTATCCGAAAATTGCTCTATGTCTGGTTTGGAAAAGTACTTTCGACGTTGTCTTTTTTTTAGAGTTATAATTTTCTCATTAACAGCGTCAGATATTGCTCTTGCGCTAATCTGCAGCTCTTTCTGAAGTTCTTTTTTCGAAAATCCGTTAATGGGTATTATCTTTTTCCTGAATTCGTTGTGAAGTCTAATGGAAAGAACTTTTTTCGATATTTTTTGTGCTCGCCTCCAGGTATATCGACCTTTTTCTGACCGCATATTCATCAGGCTCCGCAGTTTTGTCCAGTTTTGCCCTGTCAACTTAAGCCACGCGAGAATCTGGCGTCGCGTCAGTGAAAATTGGTGAATGGGTATCCGTTCCATCTCTGCATCATCTGGACTTGCCCAAAATGGGTTATCGCTCACGAACTCACGTGCGCATTGTTGTACCTTAACATCGTTAAACAATGAAAGTTTAGCCGCGATGATGCGCTTGGGTATTTCAGGGTATAATGCACTCAGGTTGCGCAGGCAGGCTAGCATTGACGTCATGTCTTTCTCGAACAAGGCCAGTGCCATAGACATTAGGCACCGATTCGCTGGGCACTCAGCAGGAGATTCTAGACGATATCCCAAGCGGTTCAGGTGATTCATGAATTTACTGAAATCATCAGCAGCTCCCGCTCTAAAGATACAGAGCAGTTTCTGTTCAATTTTGACTTCGTCCGAAGTGCAAGGCGGCGATATCAGTAAATGCTCGCATCTACATTGCGCTTCAAAGGGGGTATGCCAATGAAGGTTCAATTGGCATTTAGGGCATTTGAACAGGTATTTTCTTAAGTGGTAGGGGCAGTAACTGCAAAACTTGAGGTCTTTAATGTAGTGCTCATGGCCCTCTGCCCAGCAGTCGGAGCAAAATGCTGCTCCGCTTTTTCGTATTATATCGGAATTGACAGTGATGCCATTAATTTTCAACGGCGGAATGTCACGCCGTGCCTCCACTGGTTCATAGAACCCACTAAGAAATTCTTCGTCTGCGGCACCGGCCCGTCCTGCAATGGATTGAATGACGGGGTGCGAGCGACTAAGGAGTGAGGCAAAGATGTTGGTTCGACCTATAATACCCTGTAGGTCTGTATAATTGCCGCATCCATGTTTGACAGCCATACGCTTGAGCATACTGGTTGGGCTCTCTTCCGGCAGTGGACTAGGGATGAACAGTAATTTCGTCATCATCAGACTCCTGATAGTCCAAAATAAGCTTTAAGGAATCGTCGTAGGACATTGCGAAAGGGTTGCCAGCTGACAAGTTATTCGGCAGGTCTATACACTGGCAAGCTGTAAAAAAATCACTTGCCATTAATTCCATCCCGCCCGCTCTGCGCAAACACGTCTTGAGTGCGTAATTAATAACCAAACGCATTCTCTTTAAATTGCCTCGACTTGCTACGAAAAGTGGTGCAGCAATGGTTGGGTCGTTAAGATGGACACCCTTCTCAAGGCTTGCAATTTCATACATCGCTTGGTCAAGATGTCGTAGTGTTGCAAAGAGTTCAGAATCGTTTGCTGCCTCATAAGTGAAGTGTGACAACTCCGCGAGGTATGGGTATCTGTTTTCCAGCGCTGCATCCTCGCGCCTAATATCACGACACAGTTCTGTACCCGAAAGGATCACGGGAATTCCGACACCATTAAGCAAAGAGACAATCCATTGCAAGGCATCTAACCTTACTTTTTCCGAGACTGTATTGAAACAGAGGCGTTGAATCTCATCGAGTAAGATGATTTTCACTTGAGCGGTTTTCAGACAAGTGATTAACTGGTGGGTAAGTTTTTCTATGGTGCCATTAGGCGTTTCGTTGATCAGGAGACGAAGCATGTTTGTGATCAACCCCTTGACAGTCGCGGGAGAGGGGACCTCACAATAAAAGGCAGGCAAATTCTCGTAAGTACCGTCTTCACGGCGAATCACCGAGTCACCGCTGTAATAATTTCGAATGTAATTGCAGAGAGTGGACTTTCCTGTGCCGCTTGGCCCACACAGGAGGGCGCAGACCGGTTCACCTAGCGCTTCAGTGTCTTCAATTGCGTCTTGGATTTGCGAGCACGCCTGCCGATAGCGCGGATGGAACACAATCTTGGTTTTGAACGTCCTGACGATTTGTTTGATGCTGGTTTTCATGGCAATGCACCTCGTTTTTCTCAGTTCTAATGGATGAACTGAGCAGGCGGAGCGACGGATGCTGGAAGATCCCCCAACACTAGGGCCGCATTCAGCAGCCCTACGTTACTGGCGCCATCATTTGTATCGATTGATCAAATGAATGCGGCTTTAAAACTTCCATGAAGTTTCTTCCATTCAATGGCCGCCAATATTTTTCCTTGAGCCTGGTCGCGCGAGTTTGCGATGAAGATTGCGGACGATGGCCTCCAGAGATTCATGGCTTCATACGTCCGCGGACGAATACTCATCGGGCGTGTCGCCGTTAAAGTTGTGACCCTCTTGGGCTCGAGGTTTGATTGCTTTTACCTTGGCTAGTCGTTTACGTGATTTTTGAAGCGAACCTTTTTCCGCCGCTTGCTGTAGTCGACGTCGCTGCGCCGGGGTTTTTACCTTGGCCAATTCTCGAAGCAGCGCCACTCGGGCTTTTCGAGCCTTGCTGGAGTCAAATGTTTGGCGATTGGCCCGCAAGCGCTTAACCGTCAATTGATGCAAGTGCATAGTGAGACCTTCCTGGTAATCAGGATCGACTGCTTGGAGTTCTAGGAGGTCATCGGGATAGCTGGGATGGCAGGCCCACGCATGGCCCAGGTCACTTGGGTCGTAGTAGACGCGGAGTTTGTCCACGTGGGGTTGCCGATTGGCCAGATATGATACCGCTGGTCCCGTCCAAAACAGCGACTTATACCGCACGCGTCCTTGTTGCGCAGATGCTTCGAATGCGCACAAGAAAGTTTGGTTCAGTTCAGAAAGCGAAAAGCGCCGTGGGGGAAACATGGGCGAGCGAGCTGCCTCCCACGCCAGTCGAGGAGTGGTGTTTAGGCTGCTATGCACACGTTCACAATAAACGTCGTTCACCCAGCGTCCGAAAGCATCCCTGACCTCTTCTATGGTGAGACGCGCTTCTTTTTCCGAGTTGTAATCACCCCTCGCTGCAATATCCGAGAAGGTCGTACCAGGCATCGCATGGGCGATCTCCTTCGACCAGACACCGAAAAAAGCTTCCACGTGTGGTTTTTGATTGCCCGTGGCCGGCTCGCAGTAGCAAACTTCACCCCCGAGCATGGCGATGATTCGCCGAAGATTCTGCGCTATGAACTCTGGCCCGCTGTCGAACACGTACCTTACGGCGACGCCGCCATAGGCGTTATCGCTGGACAATGACTGCTTGAGTGCCTGAAGCGTAGTGTCCAAAGAAGGGGGATTAAAACCGATGCTCCACGCATAGGGCATTCGCGTATAGACCTCCAGGAAGAGCGTCAGGTAGGGGCGACCTATCACCTCGCCGTGGGCATCCACTACCATAACGTGCATCTCCTGAGTGTCAGCTTCGACCAATTCGAACAACCGGCCTAACCGTGGCCTTTTGCGCGTCCAACCGTGCCGTTTCTGGGCAGACTTATTTCCGTGCTGTGCTTGGTTCGTTTCATAGTCATCCAACTCCCGAAGTATCCGATTGAGGGTCGATGCCGAAGGTATCTTCAAACGGTCGTGTTCAGGCCTGCCCGCGTTGAAGGCTTCCAGCTCTTCGACGATGGCATCGATTACTTCAGTTTTGCAGGCGGGTTCTGACTTCAGATAAAATTCTTTCACCAGCGGTTTGATGATCTGTTGAATTTCCCAAGGTTGAAGGTCAAGGCGATGTTTTGCTTTCTGTTTTCGCTTGGGAATAAGAGAGAGGTAGCTGTATCCGGACTTGCAATATCCTCGGATCCAACTGCGCGCGAGACTCAGGCTAGGCGGGCTGACATCTCTGATCTGTTTCGCCACTGCGTTGATGATAGATTGGGCGCGCCGCGCTGGCATGTGTCCATGGAGCTCCTTCATCAGCGGATCCACGTATTGCACGTGTCGATCGAATACGGTGGCGACTGATTTGCAAAGCCCCGAGATAATTTTTCCCGCCTCCTTTTCGATGGGAGCCTCTTGATCTTTGATAAAATCTCCCCGCCTCATCGCCCGAAGCAGAATCTCCTGAGTCTGGCGCAGTACGATCTTTCGTCCCTCGATGGCGCGCAGTTGTACGCACTCACCCTGTAAATCGACAATCTGAAAAGGCTGACCGCGATAGCGGTAGTGTTCGCCGATCTTGAATTTAACAATGTCCATCATGTCCTCCATAAATCATGGTTTCTAATGTGATGCGTTGTTCGAGATCGATCCTCAGTTCATCAAGGAAAATGGCATGACTGATATCAGTGGGTATTGCGCCACTTGCCAGAAGTGCCTTGAACGACATCTGTCGCTCAGGCTGCGCTAGAACCTGTTTGCGCACCCTAGAGACAGCATGTCGGGAGCTGCCAAAACCGTGGTGATAGAGAAAGCGCAAATTGGTATGGACCAAGGGATGAGGCAAGTCTTCGGGCATCAGCCAATGAAAAAACAGGCCGTTATCAACAAGCATGGTTTCGACGGCTTGTTTCTGGCCGGCGCTAAATGCTTCAGGTGGCGGTTGAAACTTGTGGTAAACCTCCCTGCCGTTGTTCAAAAACACAAGAAAGTCGGCCTTGTAGCGCACATCGCCGCGGCGCAAAGTTGGAGGTCGGCATTGATAGGAACGAACTTCCGGTTGGTACTCCATGAGGACGCAGTAGCCAGCTTGCTGCAGATTGCCGCAAGCGACGGGACCTCCATTTTTTTGCGATGGAAAAAACGTAACGCGACTGCCTGGACGCCCTTTGCTTAACGGCGAACGGGTAAGTCGCTCTGTAAGATGACGGCATGCTGCGAACATTTTTCGTCTCCTCTCGTATGAGTGAATCGAACAATGACGGCTACCTAAGCGGCGTTTTGTCGACGCAGCAGGGCGCTCGCTTTGACTAGGTCAAAGATGCGCGTGAACGTGTGCCCCTCTGCGCCGTTGGATGTTGTGTGCGCCGAGCCCTAACGGGAATTATTGGTGTGGTCACCGCACGGTGAACGTGCCGGCGGCGATCAGCAGGAGCCTCTGAGAGCGGCGACCTTCATGCAAATGTTCAGTCTTTGCCGCCGACATTCGGGTGGACGCTCGCTCCTCTATGCATTGCCGCCACTTTGTTCATGTCGGCTGTTATGGCGCGTGGACGGTCGCAAGACTTTCATTTATGTTCTCCGTAATCAGGTAGTTGGCCTACCACCGTCATCGACTGGGTGTAGTCATTATGTCGCCCTGAACGAATAACGGTGGAGGTAGTGCTATTTCGGTAGTTCGCAGTAGCTGATGTTCGCGCCGTCGCAATGCGCACGCTTATGGCCGCTACGGTTCAAGTTTGGGCGTTGACTGCTCTGCCGTGTGGATTACTGGCCGATCTAGTGGCTTACTGCTTACACCTGAGAACATTTTCACCATCGAGCGCCTGGCAGCGAGCCCATCGGACAGTGCACGGGTAAGGTACTCGTCGATGAACAAGCACATTGTCTTTTGAGGCGGAATTTTCAGCTGGTCATCACGCCGACGAGAGAGATTCATAATCTGAATTTCCGACTGCATCCGCCGGCTCGCTTCAGCCTTTTTCAAGCCTCGGCCGCAGTACATCGACTCGGCGTAATAGCCCACGAGACGTTGAATTGCGGATGGCTGTTGCGTAAGAGACGCATAGGACTTATGCAGAAAGTGGATTGGGGCCGGCTCTTGTCGAACCTCGGTCGGGGCCGCCACCCGCCGCTCCGCGGATGGCTTCGATTCAACTGGCCGCAACCAGACGCAGCCATTGCGAATGATCAATATTTCATGGCGGACGCCTTGGAACTGGTACCAGCGCCTGAGATGGCAGCGGCTCGCTTTACAATTAGATCCGCTAGGGGAGTTTGTCAGCATTTCTGGCGACTGGATCGTTGCCTTGGCCAACGTTCCATCATAGGTAATACGCTGGTCGATGGGGCAGTCGTGCTGCAGATCCCATGCCGTCGAGAGGAAACAGCGCAGGCCTGGTAGGCCGTCAGCCTTTTCCATGTTTGAAGTGATCTGCCTGGTCTCGATGAGGATGGAGGCAGATGCGCTGGATTTGTTGGTGATGTCTAAGTTCATGATGCGAGGACTCCTTAACTGTGAGGGCCTACCCGTGCTCTCGGCTGATAAAGCGCAGCCGTCGCAATTGTTTCCCGTAGCACGCCGTTAGGACGTGCTGTGAGGCGCGCGTCTAGAGTCAGCTCTAGTGCGCTGATAGGGCCGGACACCAAGCGATGATGTACGGCCTGCCGGTGCTGCTCGCTGCTATGTTCGTTTTCGAACCTCATGTGCCATCATTGACCGACTCAGGAAGGTTGCTCTCGATGGTCAGGACCAATGGTGCCCACGACGGTCGTGAAGAAGAATT
Source organism: Pseudomonas sp. EB271-G4-1 (assembly GCF_058791355.1). Classification (NCBI taxonomy): domain Bacteria; kingdom Pseudomonadati; phylum Pseudomonadota; class Gammaproteobacteria; order Pseudomonadales; family Pseudomonadaceae; genus Pseudomonas; species Pseudomonas sp. EB271-G4-1. The sequence continues at coordinate 16,094 of NZ_JBYTEO010000010.1, read as the reverse complement.
GAAATCGACGTCAACTCCAGCGACAACCGGTTTGGGACGAGGGAAATTATTCACCCTCTGTTTCCCATAAAGGAATGGATTCCTAACGCAAGGCTCCAAAATAAATAATCCCGGGAATCCTATTTAATCCGCCATTTTTGTGCGGCTTCATCGTTCATTTTCGCCTTTCTGCTCGAAGTATCTTCTTTTCTAGCCATCTTTACACTTGTGTATCCTATGCCATCATTTCGCTATGAATGGCATCGTTTGGCCACCCTTAAATTTTCTTTATGGGTAGAACGCACTAAACTACTGTGTTCGATAAAACGAACGTGGGTGGACGGTTTAAATGGTCAGCCCCGAACAGCGTCTATGGCGGCTTGTCGAACAGTTGAAGGCGATTGTTTTTATTAATCACCTCATTCTGCTGGCTAAATGCCGCAGAAATCCAAGCGCGCTGGAGCGCTGGGGTGAAGCCTTCGAAGTGAGGGCGGGCCTCGTTCGACCTGGGGGTGGGTTCACAAATAAATGGAAGAGATACCTTCAAGGCGTTATGCCGGAACCTAAGCTGCAGACTGCCTTGATCGCAGAGTTTCCAATGCTGAAGCAGGTGTTGGACAACCCACTCTGGGAGATTCTGCGACTGCTGGAAGTGTCGAGCGATTATGGCCGGACATTGGTGACCCAGCTCAAACTGCATGGCAAGTCGCTGCATGGACTACAGCGCCGGCGGCTACAGCGGCGCATCACGGCTGCCTATTGGCAAGATCTGGGATTTTGGTTAGTGATTCTGGCGGGTGCTGTCGAGAAATACCGCTGGGCGCGCGAGTTTATGCGCGAGCGGTTCTTCGTCTATCTCCTCCTGATCTGTGTGCAGCCCGAATTCAGCGGCGCCCAAAAATGGCTGTATCCGTTGCTGGATTATCATTTCCGTGAGGGGCACCTGCCATCGATCGGGTGGCCGGTCAGTGCCGAGGCTTTTGACATACAGCTTCGCGGTTTCCGTGTGTTGCCGCGCCAGTTGATGAAAATAGCTGGCATTCAAGGGGAGCTCGAACTGGGTTTTTTCTGTAAGGATTCGGAAGGCTTTGAGGCGGTGAACTATGGCTATGGCTTGTACTGGGATGCCGACTGGAACCGGCGGGTGTTGACCTCCAAGGAAATGCGCTACTTGTCTCCGACCCTGCAAATTAACCTTGAAGACATACAAACGGACGGTAAGCGTCGCGAGAAGCGGGCTGCTTGATAAGGCAGCCAAACTGGGGCTGTCTATGGAGCACAGGGTATTTGGCTGCCGATACCTTGGGGCAGTTCAGCGGAAGCCGAAATGGCGAACGGAAGGAGCTGGGGTACAAAAAACCTCAATCGAGGTCGGTCGGCGCTGATCTAGCCAGGTGCTCCACCAGCGTCTGCAGCTGGTTAATGTGGAGAGTTCGGGCCCGCAGCTCACGTTGGGCCTGTCGCTGTTTGAGCAACTGCTGCTTGGTCTTCTCGCGCAAGACCGTGAGCTGGTGGGCAATGGTCTGCAATTGTCGCAGATCGCTCTGATGTTCGAACTCGGCGGCCTGCACCTGCTCCTGAGCTGTTTGCAGGGCCTGTTCCAGGCGGCGCATCTCCTGATGCTGGCGCGACTGCTCGCCACTCATTCGCTCCAGGTCACGATACAGCTGGCTTAATTCTTCCTGTTTGCTGAGCAACTGGTCGCGGTTTATCCGTGCTTCACGCTGCAACTGCTGGAGTTGCTGATCGTGGCGTTGGATTTCCTGTTCGCGCTGCAACAAGTGCTGTTCCCGATAGTGGTCCAGGGCGTCCTGAGTAAGACGGTGTTTGCCCTCCAAAGAGAGGATCTGTCCTGCCCGATCCTCCAGCAGGCGCAGTTGCTGTTCATGGGCCTCCTGCAAGCGCTGACGTTCCAGCTCACACGCCTGTAACTGGCCACTCAGGGCCTGTTCGTGGACCAGGCCTGCCTGTCGGGCTTGAACCAGGGCGGCGTGAGTCTGTTGCAAATGCTCCAAATGCGCCGCTTCCACCTCCCGTTGTTGCCGGGCCGCCAGTTGCTGACGGTCGAAGGCCGCTCGATCGGTCGCCAGCGCCTCTTCGGCTCGCTGTTGGATGCGCGCGCCTACACTGGCGATATAGCGACTGAGCTCTTCATCCAGCGGCATCTCCGGCGCTGGCGCCTCGGCTTCCCCGAGCTCCTTGAGGTAGCGCTGGATGGTGGTCTTCGAACCGGTATTGCCCAGCTCCACGCGCACAGCGTCGATGCTGGGGTGCAGGCCGCGGGCGAGCAGGGCGTTGCGTGCAATCTTGACCACCGCCTTATTGATGCCGCCGCGCGCCATGGCTAGGTCTCCGACGATTTCGTGGTGTTTTACGCAGTATGGAAGTACAGGTGTACAAAAGCCCGTATCGCAGCGGGCGGGGCGACGAAATAACTCTGGAGAATGCCGATTTCTCCGGAGTTATGCAGGATTTTTTGAAAATGGGGCTTTTTCGCGGTACGCGAGGAGGAACTTTCATGACTGACCCGGCGGATCGTTATTTACGGCCCGTGCAGCGCGACAGCACCCAACGTCGGTATCAGGGGGTGCTGAGCTATTTCGAGCAGAGTTGGGGCGCTTGCTTGCCAGCGTCCGGCGACATGGTGGTGCGGTATCTGGTGGAACATGCCGAAACGTTGTCCAGCAGCACGTTGGGCCTACACTTGGCCGCGCTCGCGGAGTGGCATCAACGCCACGGCTTTGACGATCCCACCAAAAACGTCAAGGTGCGCCAGGTGCTGCGCAACATTCGCGCGCAACACCCACGCCTGGTCAAACAGGCCGAGCCTCTGCCGTTGATCGAGCTGGAGCGCTGCGTTGCCGGCCTGCAGGAACGGTTCGCCAATGAAAACCCAGTGGCACGGCTGCGTGCCTACCGTGATCAGGCGTTGATTTTGATGGGTTTTTGGCGGGCATTTCGCGCCGATGAACTGTGTCGACTGCGGGTGGAGCACAATACGTTATGCAGCGGAAAACAGCTGGAGGTGTTCCTGAGCAGCAGCAAAACTGATCGAGAAAATCGAGGGCAGGTGGTCGTGTTGCCGGCATTGAGGCGATTGTGTCCGGTGCAGGCCTACGAGGACTGGCTGTCGATCAGCGAACTGCAGGATGGGCCGGTATTTCGTCCCATCAACCAGTGGGGGCAAATCAGTCCGCAAGGCCTCAAGCCCGATGGCGTGACCTATGTGCTGCGCGAGGCGTTTGCTTGCAGCGGTCTGGATGGTGCGGCCTATACCGGGCATTCATTGCGCCGAGGATTTGCGACCTGGGCGAACAATGACAACTGGAGCACCAAGCAACTGATGGACTATGTCGGTTGGCGGGATGTGAAGTCGGCCATGCGTTACATCGATACCACCGCGCCCTTTGGAGACCTGCGCCGTTAGCGGTGTAGGTGGTTGAATAACCCTGCAACATGCGCTGGTGAGGCACTGCTGGATGAGCTGTCAGTGTCACGGCGCTAAGTGTCTGTATCCGGTGCGGGCGTATGAGGATTGGCTATACCCCAGTCATTCTCTCCAAGAAAAATCACGATCGGTGGCGCTCCAAGAGCGGTTGTTCACGCTCTGGATTGAATGACCAGTCCTCCTGACGTCAGCTCGACTGAAAATGTCGGGGAAGACCATACGCTGGATCACTATCGACAAACTCACCGACAACTGACACGGACGGTGCAGGAGATGCGGCGTCCGGTACGCCAGTGCTGGGATTGTTCCTGCACCAGTCACAACTTTGCCGCTAATGGCCTATGTACATCTCCAGGGTATTTAACGACATTGGTCAGTATCACCAGGCGCGCGCAAGCCAGCGCACGTGCCGAGCGTTAAATTTAAGGGATGAAATTTAGTGTATCTGAGACAGCTAGAGATCGAGTGCTTCAAGAGTTTCGGTAGGCGTTTCACGATTGAGTTTCATGCAGGGCTGAACGTGTTGGTTGGGGAGAACGGCGCGGGCAAAACAGGTGTGATCAATGCTTTGCGCCAGCTTTTTCAGGATTCGGAGTCGGGAAAACGTTCGGTCAATGAACGCGATTTCCACAAGTCATTCGAGCTGGACGCCGTGCCTGCCTCCAGTTTCGCCATCCAGGCGATTTTCGGCGACCTCAGTGTCTGCGAGAAAATAGCGGTCGACTCTTGGCGTGGCGAGCAGGACGAAGCAGTGCTCAATTTAACTGTGCTTAACCGCGAAATGCGCGGCCGTTACAGCCAGGAGCTCGGGGGCGGAGCCATCAGGACGGGGATATTTAATCAACAGACGTTGGACCTGATTCATTGCATCTATCTGCCCCGCTGCGCGATGCGGAGCAGAAGTTGCGGGAGGGACGACAGTCAAGGCTCACCGGGCTGATGAAGGCGTTGTGCAAGGACCAATTACAGGCGTGCGCCAAGAGCGGAACGTTGCATCCGCTTGAAGTGAAGGTCGCCGACTTCAATTCACAACGGGCGAATGCCCTGATTTCCAGTAGCCTGCGTGCAGCCCTCGGAGAAAGGCTGTCGCAAAACACGACGATCCAGTTTTCAGAGTCCAACTTCACCAGGATCGTCGAAGGTTTACGTTTGCTGTATTTTCCCAATGGATCACCAGCCGAACTGTCGCAGTTCCGCTCGCTGGATGAGAACAGTCTGGGCTACAACAATCTGCTCTATATCGCCTCCATCCTCGCCGAATCGATCGTCGAAGATGGTGAGGGCCCGGAGCGAACACTGCATAAGCTGCTGTTGATTGAAGAGCCGGAAGCGCACCTGCATCCGCAACTGCAGATTATCATTGTTATGCAGTGCCATGTCTAAGCTCGCAGAATTCCGTCAACTCGAAAAACATCTAGCCGAGCAACTCCAGGCCCTCGAAGCTTTAAAGGGTGATGCCGGTCTGAAGCAAGAAATCGAATTCGAAACGAAGCTTCGTGCATTGCTTGCCAAGTACGGCTACAGCTTGAAAGACGTGATTAACCTGCAGGATCCACAAGCAGGCCGTCGCGCTCCAGCACTAGAGTCTAAGTCTGGCAGCCGTAAACCACGCCAAGTGAAGGTCTATAAAAAACCTCACACCGATGAAGTCGTCGAAACCAAGGGCGGCAATCATAAGATGCTGAAAGAGTGGAAAGCAGACGGCTCCGCAACTGTCGAGTCCTGGCTGACCAAATGAGTTTGGTTTGAGTACAAGAGGGCCCTTCGAGGGCCTTTGCATTCCATACGAGAGATGCGGTTGAACTGCCTCATGCGAATGACATGAGATAGCGTTAACTTAGTGATTTTTCTCCCGCACGACAGCGAGAAGAGCCTGCAGCGGGTGCAAAATCGTCACACCATCCTTGCGTTTAACTTGGCTACGGCAAGAATACCCATCCGCCAACAGGCGCCCCGAACGGTTGAATTTTTCTACCAGCGGGCTCCAAGACTGACCGTAGATAATGTCAGACATCTTCGCGTTCTGCGTCTCGTGTCCATACGTGCCAGACATGCCGCAGCATCCGCTGGCTTGAACGTTCAGTTGCAGCCCCATTCGCTCATAGACTTGCTGCCAAAGGCCGATACTGCTCGGCTCATTTGTCTTTTCAGTACAGTGGGGAAGGAAGTAATACGGGGCGGCGTCTTTGACAATTTGAGCCTGTGGAAGCGCACCGGCGAGCCACTCCTGAGGTAGTAATACGGTGGGTGCTTTATCGCCGCCCAGTGTCTTCGAATATTCCTGGCGATACACAAGCGTCATCGCGGGATCGAGTCCTACAAGCGGTATTTCGTAGCGCTGAAGCTGACCAAGAGCTTCGCTGTTGTAATGAGCTGCTTTTTCAAACGCTTTTATAAAACCTTGCACCTGAAGAGGTTTCCCATTGGGCGCGAAGGGGGCAATGTAAACCTGGTAGCCAAGCCTTGAGACCAGTTCGATCCAATCCGATAGCACAGGGGTTTCGAAGTAACGGGTAAAAGCATCCTGGACGAGGATTACGCTGCGAGCGCGCTGTTCATTCTCCAGTGTCAATAGAAGTTCAGGGGTGGCGATTTCAACACCCCATCGACGGCATACAGCGTCAAAGTCCGTCATGCTGAGCAAAGGGCTATCGACCATTCCGGCCACATGCTCAAGGATGAGCCGGACGGGGCTAGCACCCATGACGAAGTTGTACAGACGCGGGAAGCGTGCGATGTAGGGAATCGTGTATTCCAGCGAGCCGATCAGGTAGTCCTTCAGCGGGCGCAGATAGCGGCTGTGATACAGCTCTAGAAACTGTGAGCGGAACTCGGGCACGTTGACCTTGACTGGGCATTGCCCTGCGCAGGATTTACACGCCAGGCAGCCAGCCATTGCCTCGTAGACTTCGTGGGAAAAGTCTTGCTGGCCCATCTTTTGGGCGACTGTGTTCACGGCTCGTCTTGCGATGCCTGCGACATTGCTGGTTGATCGTATTTGATTACCGGCAGCCACTGCATCAATACCGTGCTGGCCCTGCAGCCTCAGCCATTCGCGAATCAGCGAGGCACGTCCTTTAGGTGAATGCACCCGATTGCGCGTGCCCTTCCAGGACGGACACATGGCGTCGTCAGGATCGAAGTTATAGCACGCGCCGTTCCCGTTGCAGTGCAATGCGGTGTCGTAGCTGCGCCAAATCCTTTCATCAATGGTGCGGTCGAGCTCACCGCGTAACGTTACTTCGTCAACGCGTGTCAGCCGGGTGTCAGGCCGTGTTTTCGGTGTTGCGATTTTACCGGGGTTGAGCTGATTCCAAGGGTCGAACGCCGCTTTCAACTCCTGCAGGGCCGGGTAAAGTTCGCCAAAGTAATCGGGCACATATTGGGATCGCAATCCCTTCCCGTGCTCGCCCCACAGCAAGCCGCCGTGCTTTTGAGTTAAGGCTGCAACCGCGTCGGAAATGGGACGGATCAGGGCTGCCTGGACGGGGTCTTTCATGTCGAGAATCGGTCGTACATGGAGTACACCAGCGTCGACATGGCCGAACATGCCGTACTGCAATTCATAGCTGTCCAGCAGCGCGCGGAACTCTTGAATGAAGTCAGCAAGATTTTCCGGCGGTACAGCGGTGTCCTCAACGAAGGGCTGCGGCCTGGCTTCACCCTTGACGTTGCCCAACAACCCAACCGCGCGTTTACGCATCGCATAGACGCGCTTGAGTGCATCGGCGCCAATGGCGAGCGTGTGGCCCAGCCGCACCACGGACGTATCGCGCTGCAGGTGCAAGACGAAATCATGAACGCTTTGCTGGACGGCGACTTCGTCGTCGCCACTGAACTCAATGAGGTTGATGCCCAAGGTCGGTGTGCTTGGATCTTCTGGGAAGTATTCGGCGACGCCGTGCCAGACAATGTCCTTCATCGCCAGCATCAGGACTTTTGAGTCCACGGTCTCAATCGATAATGGTCTAAGCAGCATCAACGCCTTTGCATCACGCAACGCGTCCATGAAGCCTGCATAACGGACGTTGACCAGGATCGAATACTTCGGGATCGGCAAGACGTTGAGTTTGGCTTCAACAATGAAACCCAGCGATCCTTCGGAGCCGCACAGCACACTGTTGAGGTTGAACCGGCCACCCTGCTCGCGAAGATGCGCCAGGTCATAGCCGGTGAGGCAACGGTTCAATTTCGGAAAGGTACGTTCGATCAGATCGGCCTGGTTATCTGCAATGCCTACAGCGCATCGATAAACCTCACCGATCCGATCCTGACGCGCAGTTTCTTGCACCAGAGCGCTTTGACCCACCACGCCGCTGTGGAGTAATTCACCGCCAAGCAACACCGTAGAAAGCTCCAGCACGTGGTCACGGGTTTTGCCGTAGGTGCAACTTCCCTGTCCACTGGCGTCAGTGTTGATCATGCCGCCAATCGTTGCCCGGTTGGAAGTGGACAATTCCGGCGCGAAGAACAGTCCGTAGGGTTTAAGCGCAGCATTTAACTGATCCTTTACCACGCCACTCTGAACGCGCACCCAGCGCTCTTCAGCATTGATTTCAAGAATGCTGTTCAAGTGACGTGACAGGTCGACGACGATGCCGTCGGTCAGCGACTGGCCATTGGTTCCCGTTCCGCCACCTCGTGGTGTCAAGACAACAGCTCGATGCTCGGGATCAGCCGCCAAGGTCGCGAGAATCTCTACGTCCTTAGCATCTACGGGGAATACGGCGGCTTGAGGTAGACGCTGATAAATCGAGTTGTCTGTTGCAAGCACCATCCGCTGGCCATAGCTGTGGGCGATATCTCCCCGGAAGCCCGCTATAGTGAGCTGCTTCAGAAATTCGTCGTAGTTCACGCTTTGATTTTTGGACGGAAGCAACCGGGCGATCATGATAAAAACTCCAACCGGCATGCGGCTTTTCTGACTGACTACGTGTTGGCGGTAGGGGAGGTGCGATGCCCGTGGGCATGTTTGGATGATCAAGTGACATCTAAGGGAGGTTTGATAGCACCTCCCTTGCAAACGTCGACGACCCTCAACGAATGCTCGCCCTGACTTTCTCTCTAAAACTATTCTCGATCCCATCTTGGATCTTGAGCTTGCCGGCGAGCGATGGAACCAAGTGGCGGCTGATAACGATGATTCCGTCTTTGTCCCCCAAAATTGCGTCGCCCGGGTTGCACACTACATTGCCGCACGCGACAGGCGCCCCGACCTGTCCAGGGCCGTACTTGGATGGGCCGGCTGGATTCACAGCCCGCGCATAGGTCGGCAGCCCCATGACGCTCAGCTCCTCCACATCTCGAACTGCGCCGTCGATGACCACAGCTGCGACTTCGCGGGCAAGACAAACCTCACCCAGCAGATCACCAAAAACAGCACGGTTAGTTTCACCGTTGCCATTAATCACGAGAACATCACCTGGCTTGGCATCGTCCAATGCCCTGTGGATGGCCAGGTTGTCACCTTCCCACGTGAGGATAGGTAGTACCGTTCCGTAGAACGAAGCTTTACCTGCAACATGGTGGATAGCGGAAGCCATCATTCCCATGCGCTGCAAAACATCGCCAATTAGCGCGACCGGGTAATGCGATATCTCTTTAATTTCTTTAAGGGATGCGCGTTCCCAATCTTCGCTCACTGTGATGCTTTCATCAGATACATTGATAAACATGGTGACCTCGGCGTGAATCCGTTTGATGCGTTATTAGTTGAACGTCTTGGATACAGGTTTGTTGACTGGGTGTAGGGGGGCTTCGCCGTGCAAAACTGCAGAAATCGCCTCTACTGCGCTCATGCCAACGCGCAGCAGTGATTCATTGGTCTGCCCTGCAACGTGAGGTGTGACGAGCAGGTTGGGCAGGTCTGAAACGGGAAAGGTGTTGCAGCTGAACGGGGTGATCATGTCGCTGTTTTCTGCGGCCAGCACGTCGACTCCTGCGCCACCCAGCTTGCCGCTGCGTAGTGCGTCAGCAACCGCCGCTTCATCGATCACTCCACCACGGCTGGTGTTGATCAGGATGGCGCCTGTTTTCATCTTCTCGATTTCAGCCCCGCCAATGAGGTTCTCAGTGCCCGTCTGCAGAGGCACGTGGAGGCTCACCACGTCTGCCTGAGCCAACAAGGTATCGAGATCTACCAAGCGTTTATCGAAGCTCGAATCATAAGCCGGGTCAGTCGCCAGAACCTTCATGCCGAAAGCTTCAGCAACTGGCGCAACGTGCCGACCAATGTCGCCAAATCCAATCAAGCCCAGAGTGCGACCCTCAAGCTCGATACCTGTAAGAGACAGTCGATCTGCCGCCCAAATGTTGTTGCGGGTCTGATCCGTTGCCAGTTGAATCTTGCGGCTAATACCCAGCAGCAAAGCAAATACATGCTCCACAACACTTCTTCTGTTTGCGCCAGGCGTGTTGGTTACCCATACCCCAAGTTCTGCGGCAGCTTTGTAGTCGACGTTGTCGTAACCTGCACCATGGCGCGCGATGATTCGCAGCCTGGGAGAAGCCGCAATCATCTCAGCGGTCAAATGGCCGCCTCTGAGAAAAACCGCGTCTACCTGATTCTGAATCTCTTGGTAAGTGACTGCATTGGCGCCGTAGCCGAGTCGTACCTCGCCTAAGGTAGAAAGCTGCTGCAGGACGTCTTCATGGATCGGGCTGGTGACATAAATTAAAGGCATGATTTGAACTCAGGAGAATTGATGACAGGTGGAGTCAGCAGGGGCATTTTTGCGAACGGTCGAAATGACGATCAGCCCCATCACGCCTGCGGCGCACAAGATGAAGGCAGGCGTAAATTGATTACCGGTTGCACCAATGAGCCATGTCGCCAAGAAGGGGCCAGCTCCTCCACCAATGACGGCTCCCACGCTGTGCCCGAAAGCGACACCTGTGTGGCGGATATGCATTGGGAAGAATTCAGGCATCACTGAGTAGGTGCCGGCTTGGCAAAGCGCGTACGGAATCATGCCCAGTGCCAAACCTGCGATTGCGAGATTGACCGAGCCTTGCTGCATCAGCATGAACGAAGGGATCGACACTACGGCGTAGGCGATATAGGAGTAACGCAGGATGGCCCTTCCACCTTTATAGGATCCCAGCTGACCAGCGAGTGGGATTAGGAATGCGGCCAAAATCACAGCGATCAGGACGATGGTTGATGCCTGTCCCTTGGAGAACCCGAGAATCGAACTGAAATACGCGGCGATGAATACGGTGCCGATGTAGGTGCCAACATTCTGTACCAACGCAATCAAGATTACCTTGGTCAGAGGCATCCGATAGTCGCGAATTAATTCCTTGAACGGCTGGCTTTTCTTGACTTCAGCATCGTCTTTCTTGGACTCGAACTCTGGACTGTCCTCAATGCTCAGCCGCATGTACAAGCCGATGATGCCAAGAGGCAAGGCCAGCAGGAACGGAATGCGCCAGCCCCAGTCGAGCATCTCAGGATCAGTGAGAGTCGCTGCCGCAAGACCAGCAATTGCTGCGGCGAGGCCTTTGCCGAATTGAGCAATGGAAGGCAGGAATGAGATGTACAGCGCTCGCCTCGAAGCTGGCGCCCATTCACGTATGTAGCTCGCGGCGCCACCGATCTCTCCACCGGCGGAAAACCCTTGGAGCATGCGTAATGCGACCAAAAGGATGGGAGCCCACACACCAATCGTCGCGTAGCCGGGTAGTAGACCAATTAGCGTGGCTGCAGCACCCATCAAGGTGATGCTCGCTATCAAGCTTGCACGTCTACCAACTTTGTCACCAAGCCAGCCGAAAGCGATAGCCCCGAGAGGCCGTACCAAAAATGCGGAACCAAACACAAGGAATGTGTTTAGTAGACCCGTTGTCGCATCGTCCGCAGGAAAGAAAACCATTGCCAGGGTCGCAGCAACGTATCCGTAAACGCTGAAGTCGTAGTACTCAACAAACGTCCCGAATACAGCTGCCCTGGTGGCTTTCTTGGCTTTCCTCGTTTGCTCCGTTTCTTCGGCAGGCAGCATGGCAGTCTCCGCCATCACGTTATTGTTGTTCATGGGCACCTCGGAGGTTATCGGACTTTGGCCATTCAAAAAATGGGACACTGTCCTGCTTTTGTTTTGTCTAGCTTCTAGAACCTCGTGATTGTTGTCAACAGTCAGGTGCAATTTGCTGTTGGGCAGCTTTTAACCCCAGAATGGGGGCCCGAAACCTCGATCTAACTAATGATGGCTCAATCAGAACGCTCTATTTCCGCTTCTACGCCCGCTACCCCTGCGTCCAGCCATACCAGGCTGATAGAGGTACTGGACGCACTTGTCAGGAGAGCGGGGGGGGAGCCATGGGGGGTTCGAGAGCTTGCGGCAGAGCTTTCAGAGAGTCGAAGTACCGTTAATCGGATTCTGGTCTCGTTGGTTGAAAATGGTTTTGCCATTGAGGCGGCGATAGGCAAATACAGCTTAGGGCCAAGGATAAGCGTTCTTACGAAAGCGCTTGGCGATGCAAGTCTGCTTCTGGGGTTGAGCGGGGCATCGCTGAGTGAGCTAGCTGATGCTTCACAATGCACTGCACTCATCTCTGTGTACTGCCGTCCGAGTAACGGTTATTTCATAGCTGCCTGCCGCGAAGCCAAAGCTACGCTTACATTCAGGCCTGAACTGGGCGTGATCTTTCCGCTGACATTCGGGGATATCGGTCGCCAGTTTGCTGAATTTATCGAAGCCGATTCATCACCTTCAAATGTGCAAGGTAACGCTGATGCAGACTGCAGTTCGAGGGCTCACGATGCCCTGGGATTGTTATCAGAGGCAGAATTTCCCGGCGCGTTATCGATTGCCACAAGAAGTCTTGCGAATGGGCTGGTCGTTTCAGTTTCTGTGCATTCCGTTGGTAGCGTCGGGTCAAAAAAGACCTCGCAAATTGATGCACATGTACAGCGAGTCGCAGAGCAGATAGAAGTGGCTGTAAAGTCTCGACTGCTGGGCAGCACTCAGCGCGCGCCGGACATATTGATCGAGGAGACGAAGTCCACCGTTACTCGTCTCGAAAGGCTTTTACTGTTGGCCTGCGCATTTCCGGATGGGTTGAAATACTCTGTGGGGTTGACTGATCAACTCTTATGCAATGAGGCGACTGCCAAACGATTGATTCAATCTGGAGTCCAGGCGGGGATTGTTAGTTTATCTGGCTCAACCCTGTTTCCTGGTTCAAAACTCTATCAATGGGCGTCCAGGATTGGCGGCGATCATCGCAACCTCGCTGATCTCACCCGGTCAATTTTGTCAGGATTAGTCCAAGAGACCGGTGAGACAATCGCGTTTCTAGCCTTTGACGAAACCACTGGGAAAGCTGAGTTTCTCGACGTAATTCAAGGATGGCGACCGATTCAGTACAAGCTACAGGTCAACGTGGAAGTACCGCTTTATGCCGGTGCAGCTGGTAAAGCTGTATTAGCTTTCTGTGATCAAAAATTAGTCGATTCTATCGAGCTTGAAAAAATTACCGAGGCAACCATTACTTCTCGTGAGGTGCTCAAGGCGGAGTTGAAAGTCATTCACGATAGAGGCTGGGCCACAGGTGACGGTGAGCGTGTAATCGGCGCATTCGGCTTGGCTGTGCCATTTTTTGCAGACGGTAAAATACGCGGGTCAATTTCGGCCACGATTCCTCAGTACCGCAAAGATGAGCGTAGTCTTCCATCGTTAACTCAGTTGATGCGCGAGGCTACTAAAAAGATAGAGCGACTTCTATCTTTGGGTGTAAACCTGGAACGGTGACCTAGGGATGGTCTGAAGTAGCCATGTGTTTTTGACTGACTTCGGTCACCGCCGATTTTGAAAGTAGTGAGCCGATCCAAACGCTCAGATCACTCACTCATTCCTGGCTTTTTAGCCGCTGCGAGCACCTCGCGGCGGCTATTCCCCACATTACAGGCGCACCTCTCCTGCATTGCTCAGTAAATGTCGGCGGGCCATCCACAGATTCGACAACGCAAACAGCGTCACCAGATGTGCCGTGTTCTTGGCCAGACCACGGAAACGCGTCTTCACATGACCGAACTGGCGCTTGATCACCCGGAACGGGTGCTCGACCTTCGCTCTGACCTGCGCCTTGGCTTTTTCGATCTTGCGCTTGGCTTTGTACAGAATGCTGCGCTGGCCCAGCTTCTGGTGGGTGCTGCGCCGTGCGGCAATCTGCCAAATGACCTGGCGACCTTCATGCTCGGGGCGTTTCTCCACTCCGGTATAACCGGCATCGGCACAGACCACATTTTCGTCGCCGTGCAGCAGCTTATCGACCTGCGTGACATCTGCCACATTCGCCGCCGTACCCAACACGCTATGCACCAGGCCTGACTCTTCATCAACGCCGATATGGGCCTTCATGCCGAAGTACCATTGATTGCCTTTCTTGGCTTGGTGCATTTCCGGGTCGCGCTTGCCATCCTGGTTCTTGGTCGAACTCGGCGCATGAATCAGCGTGGCATCGACGATGGTGCCCTGGCGCAGCGACAGGCCCCGATCACCCAGATAGCCATTGATCACGCCCAGAATCCCTGCTGCCAGCTCGTGCTTTTCCAGCAGGCGACGGAAGTTGAGGATGGTGGTTTCGTCGGGAATTCGCTCCAGGCTCAGCCCAGCAAACTGGCGCAGAATAATAGTCTCGTACAGTGCCTCTTCCATGGCCGGATCGCTGTAGCCGAACCAGTTTTGCATCAGGTGGACGCGTAGCATCGCCATCAGCGGATAGGCCGGACGACCACCATCACCCTTCGGGTAGTGCTGCTCGATCAGAGCAATCAAACCCTTCCACGGAACCACCCGATCCATTTCGATCAGGAACAACTCTTTACGGGTCTACTTGCGTTTGCCGGCGTACTCGGCATCGGCGAAAGTCATCTGCTTCATCGGAAAACTCAGCGGGTGGAATCTGGGTATTTTGCCAAAATCACGAAGTCTTCTTCAGGGTTTCCCTAGCAGGCGACTGCTGAGTCCTGGCTGAGCAAGTGATTTTGGTTTGAGTACAAGAGGGCCCTTCGAGGGCCCTTTTTCATTGTGCGCCAGGCATGGCGCGTTGCGCGCAAGCGCAACCAGCTTGGCTATGGTGGCCACGCTGGTGACTTGGAGGTGAAAGTCCTCTACACACCCGGCAACCGTATGTACGGTGGTGTGAGAGGACGGCGGATGTGAATCCGCCTCCTACTCGATCGAGCAATTCTTGGTTTCTTTTCGGCCATCATGTTCCGACCAGCAGCTTACATAGTCTCAGGGTTTGGCCCGGTTTCCGACGGCAACTGGTAGGTAGGTACATAAAATCTCAGGTTGGCAATGCTGATTTCTCTGACCCCTTCGTGATGAGCGCCAGTTAAACGATAATTTCCAGACGCAAGCGTAGATTCCTTCACGTATTCTCACGACAGATTGGCTGGATTAAGTGGTGTATCAATGTCTTTAAAGGCTCTTCGCTCGCTCATCGCCATTGCCAAGCACGGCAGTTTTGTCAAAGCTGCGGATATTCTCAGCCTTACGCCATCTGCCATCAGCCTCCAGATAAAATCATTAGAGGATGAGCTGCGGGTCTCTTTGTTTGATCGCAGCAGACGTCAGGTCACTCTGACAGAAGCCGGACAGCTCGCTCTAGTTCAGGCGGAAGTCATCCTTGCTCAGTACGACGACATGGCCAATCAGCTCTATGTCGGCCCGGGATTGAGCGGCAGATTGAAAATTGGAGCTATCCAGACGGCCCTTGCTGGCGCACTACCTGACGCGCTGGTCTGGATCAAAAACCATCATCCCAAGCTGCACATCAGTGTGGTATCCGGTATGTCCTCTGAACTCGCTCGCATGGTAGAAGATGGGGGACTAGACGCCGCCATCACTACAGAGCCTGTGAAACCATTCCCTTCAAATTTGCGCGTCACTGTTCTGTACCAGGATCTTTTCTGGGCAGTCGCTGCTGAGCACTTGCAAGGAAGCAGTCTTGTCGATCTGCTGGAGACGCAACCTTTCTTACGATTCGATAAGCGCGCATGGGCGGGTAGAGTTATTGAGCAGGAGCTCAGCAGGATGGGTATTCGAGTCACGGAGGAGATGGAGCTTGATAGCCAGGAAGCGCTCTCTCGTATGGCATCTCGCGGCTTGGGAGTTGCTGTCGTTCCACTGTCTGATGAAGACCTGAAAAAGCTTCAAGGTGTCACGCTGCTGCCTTTTGGAGATCCGCAAATCATCCGCCGTATTGTTCTTTTAGAACACCAAAAAAGCGGCAGGCAGCACCTCACTAGGGTGCTAGCGAAGGCGTTGCGAACTGATTAGTTTTTCTCACCGGTCAGTTAAAAATATCCCGTTTTTATTTAATCATTTCACTCCATACCCTGTCTGTAACTCCAGGCAAGGTATACGTCCCATGAGCATCGCACTTCCTCCACCATCCCCTATCCTGGCTATGGCCAAACGCGCAGATGACCGAAAAGCAGCAGGGCACGATGTCATTGATCTGACGCTGGGCGAGCCGGATTTCAGTCCTCCAGAACATGTCATCGCGGCGGCTCACTCTGCACTAGATGCGCGTAGCTTGGGTTACTCACCGGCTAATGGTTTAGCAGAGTTACGTAATGCTGCGTATTTCGGCCCATCGTGACCGCCCGTTTCGGTACATCGTGACCGACCCTTTCGCTAACGCGTGACCGCTCATT